>PFTO01000186.1:4198-8021 GCA_002789615.1 Acidobacteria bacterium CG_4_9_14_3_um_filter_49_7
TCATCCGTGAATTCCTGATGCGATTGCCGGAAGGTCGGAACCGGGAATTGCAGGAATGGCTTTTATGAAAACTTTTTTTACGGAAATCCGTTTAACAATCAGACAGGAGGAAGTATGGAACTGACCATCAAGATCGAAAACAAAGAAGGCGCAGCCGTCATATGCCCCGATGGCTTCATAAACGCCCACACTGTAAATCGGTTTGAAGAAACCCTTCAGAATCTGGTAAAAGAAAAGCAGTATCGACTGGTTCTCAATGGGCAGGGCCTGGAGTATATTTCCTCTGCCGGCCTTGGCGCGCTGATGGGCGTAATTGAAGAAATTCGCGATAATGACGGGGATATCCACCTCTGCAATCTCAGCGAAAGTGTGTTTAATGTATTTGACATTCTTGGTTTTACTGAACTGTACGAGATTTTTGAAGAGGAGGCGCCCGCGATCAGCGCTTTTGGCGGGCACAACAGAAAATGAAACAATTCTTCAATGTTGAATTTGCGGCCGACACTATTTTTCTCAAGCTGGCAACAGATGTAACGGTTTCCATATGCCAGCTGGCCGGATTCAGCAATTCCACTGCCAAAGACATCTCCCTTGCGGTGGATGAAGCGGTAACCAACACCATCAAGCACGCCTATCATTTTGATAGAAGGCGCCGGGTTACCCTTCAATTTACCATCACGGACACAGAACTCACCATCGATGTGCGTCACAATGGAATCCCGATTTCCGATACCGAAATCCATCTCCCTGATATGGAAGAATACATGAAACGATATCGCAAGGGAGGACTGGGCATCGTCTTAATGACACGTATCATGGACAGTGTCGCATACGGGAGTGTCGCCGACATCCACTACTGCCGCCTGGTGATGAAACGGGGCCAGAGTCATGCCGGGTGACAAGACCAGGCTTATCGAATGTTCATCTTTTCTGGAATTTGCCGCCAACGCCAACCAGATCCAGACCCACCAGGAAATATGTGATCACCTGTTGCTGACGGTCATGGGTCGTTTTGCTATTTCCCGGGGCGAAGTTACCTTAGCAGACGGCGGCCGCTACAGGCGCGGCGGCGGCAGCAGTGACGAGTTTCCCCATCGCTTCCCCCTTACGTTCGCCGATCAGAAACTGGGCGAACTCCTCCTCGGTACCCGGCTCGTAAAGAAGCCCCTGACCAAAGAAGAGGAAGCCTTCATCATCGGCCTCTGTTCGCTGACCGCCACATTCATGAAAAACATCATGGCCAGGGAAGATCTGAAACAGGCCAACCGAAACCTGAGCAAGAAAATACTGGAATTGAATTCCCTGTTTGAATTAAGCAGGGAACTTCTGCTAACCAAAGAAATCGGTCGGGCCGCCGCTCTCTGCCTCAACGAACTGTCCGGTCAGTTGCTCCTGAGACAAATACTTATCGCTGTGGGGGATCAATTCAACGACAGCTACACCTGTTACGGGCGCAATATCACCGTGCCGGAAGGCCTGTTGCCAAGGAAAGAGATTAAGGCCCAAAGTGGACTGGAGAACGAAGTGGATGTGGACGGAAAGGTCTTTCTCCTGGCTGGTGAAAAAATGAACCGGCAACCCTTCAGCCATTCTGATAAAGCATTCTCCCACATCCTGTTGAACTTCCTGGTTACCACCCTTGACAATATCCGCATGGTCGAAGAGCGAGTTGCAAGGGAAAAACTGGAACGTGAAATCCTCATTGCCCGGGATATCCAGCAAAAGCTTTTGCCCCAGCAACTCCCGGAGATAGCCGAAATTCAAATGCAGGCTGCAATGGAAACATTCGGAGAAGTGGGTGGTGATTACTACGACGCCATATGCCTCTCCGATACAAAGCTGTTTTTCCTGGTGGCTGATGTTACCGGGAAAGGCATACCCGCTTCTCTCATCATGTCCGCCGTCCAGTCTTCGTTGAAGACCCTCATTACAACCGGACACCACGACCTGGTTCAGATTACGGAATCTCTGAACAAATTAATCTGCGAAACCACCGAAACCAACAAATTCGTATCCATGTTTCTGGGTATCCTGGACACAGAATCTCGCACTCTGGCCTACCTCAACGCGGGACACAACCATCCCATCCTTTTTAACTGCCACCGCACAGATGTACAGGAGCTGTCAATTGGCGGAATGGTGTTGGGATTGTTTGAAGACACTGTTTTTGAGTCCGACACGATACCAATCACCCCTGGAGACAGATTATTTCTGTACACAGACGGTGTCACTGAAATCGTTGACGCAAAAGGAAATGAATATGGGGAGGTGGCACTCCAGCAACTTCTTCTGGACATCCGGGAAGAACCCTGTGATACCATTGTCTCCACCGCCGTCAAGAAGGCCATTCAATTCGGAAACGGCTGCCTTGTGGATGATGTGACAGTCATGTGCATCGGCTACCAGCCGTGAGGCGGCGCAATGCGCCGAATGTTGAATGATGAGTTTTGAATGTTGAATGAAATCAGGGAGTTGGCCACCCTAATCTTTTCTCGCTCTTTACTCACCATGGGCCATAGAGTGGAGCCCTCCCCTGATTTTTCTTCCATTTAACACTCAGAATTCAAAACTCAACATTCCGGGCGTCCCGCCCGGCAGCCGTGATACAATGCCTCTATGCTGAGAAAGAAAACAAGAGCAGACAACTGGACCATGAAATGGAAACCCGGACAGAGAACAGCCGATGCCATGGCCGTCGCGGGGATTGCGATCCTTGCATTTGCCGTGCGTATCCTGAATATTTCAAAAACATACTACATGGGCGCCTACAATACACCAAACATTGACGGTATGTACCACCTTCGGATTGTGGAGCTTTTCTACCACGGTTTCATTCATTCGCCCCTGAAAGACAGCTACCTTGCGTTTCCGACAGGGGGGACGATTTACTGGCCCCTGGGTTTTGACTTCTTTCTGGCAGGACTGGGGTGGCCGGTTTTCCATTTCACCGGCGACATGCACCTCACAGCCGAATTTCTGGCATGGTGTATCCCGGTACTGGGAGCGCTGTCTCCGGTCATCATTTATTTTGTCCTGAAACGTCTGGCACAGCACCGGATAACCGCAGTGGCCGGCGCACTCTTTGCCGCGCTGAACTGGCAACTGGCCCGGGTGGGACTGCTTGGCACCATTGATCACCATGTGATGGGGAACCTCTTCTTCGCCCTGTTTGTCCTGTTGATTGTGGCTCAGGCACAGGAGAAATCCCCCCGCACAAATCGAATACTGGGTATCGTGACAGGGGCCGCGCTGTGGTTCTTTACCGCCGGTGTCATTCTGGCATTGATGCTCGGTGCCGTTTATGTGGTCCAGACCCTCCTGGAACAGGACAAAACAATCATTGACCGCTGGGAACAGACCTTCAAGTGGGGATTTGCCACTGCCCTCGTGGTGGTGCTGGGATATGGCAACATCTGGGCAAACCCATTCTCCACCGTTTATCTCTCCGGTTTTCACCTGGCCGTATTCGGGGCCGGCTGGCTGGCGCCGGTTCTGCTGAGTTGGTTCAAAAGACATCGAATCGGAAACAGAATGGGCATAGTCATCCTGGTTCTCGTGGCCCTTGCCGGGATTTTTATTGTCTTTCTCCTCAGTCCGGATGCTGCCGGAATCTTCCTGAAGCAGGACCCCAACGCTATGGTAGTAAAGGAATCCCAATCCCTCTTTGCCTTCTACAAACCATCCCAATTCCTCTTTCTGCCCATTCTGCTGGCTGCCCCCTTTCTACTCCTGTTCATTGTCTCCCGGACAACAATAGAAAACAGAAAAGGCCATATTGTATCGAACGCGCTCCTTGTTCTCTTTGTCGCAACCTCAATTATGG
>PFTO01000027.1 GCA_002789615.1 Acidobacteria bacterium CG_4_9_14_3_um_filter_49_7
TGATGGCAAAGTCCGTTAATGCTGTAGTGTTCTTCGGTTTCCTCTTCTGGCTATTGAAGAAACCTGTCGTGAATGCGCTCAGTTCCCAACGGGAAAATCTATCACTTCAGCTGGAAGATGCAGAACGAAAAGAGAAGGAAGCTGCGGCTCGCCTGGATCAAATTGAGAAACGAATGTCGGGTCTCAAGGCTGAAGTGGAAGAAGTACTGAAGAAAACAGATGAGGCAGCCAATCGTGAAAAACAACGGATTCTGGAACAGGCAAAGCTGGAAGCAGACAAAGTTCGAAGTATTGCGGAAAGAGAGATTGAGATTCGTTTTCGGACAGCCCGAAACGAGTTGAGAAAATATATGACTGACCTTGCAGTGGAAAAGGCGGAAGCCATTCTGCTGGATAAGATGGAACCGAAAGATGTGGAAAATACAATGATGCAGTATCTGAGCGAGTTGGAGGTTTAGATGGCAGGCAGGGAAGCCATTAACCAATATGCCAGGGCGTTTGTTTCTATTATTTCGAAACGGGAAGATGCTCTGACGATTTTCAGTGAGTTTCGTGATGTGGCAAATGGATTAACTGAAAATACGGCGGTTGTTCATTACTTTCTGAACCCGTCCATTCTGACCCGTGATAAGGTGAAGATGATGGACAAGTTGTTGATCGATGTCGGAGCGGATGGCATCGTCCGTCGGCTGATGACAACGTTGGTGAAAAATAACCGATTCAATATTCTGAAATTTCTTTTGGAGCCCACCAGACACATGCTGTACGAAGAATTGGGTATGGTGGAAGTGAAACTGACAGTGCCGGTTGCTCTTTCAAAAGGCATGGAAGCCCGCTTTCAGGCTGCTTTTGAGAAGCGGACTGGAAAACAGGTGGTATTGAGTACACAAGTAGATTCCGGCGTTATCGGAGGTGCAGTTGCCAGAATCGGAAGCCTCCTTATTGACGGAAGCCTAAAAACCAATCTGGTTAAGATGAGAGAAAAACTGACGGGAGAAATATAATGGCGCTAAAAGCGGAAGAAATCGGCAAGATTCTGGCCAGACAGCTGGAGGGAGTTGGATCGGAGATTGACTTTGCAGAAGTGGGCACAGTGATCTCTGTTGGAGACGGTATCGCGAAAATCTATGGTCTGGAAAAGGCCATGGCCGGGGAGCTGCTCCAGTTTGATAATGGCATGTATGCCATGGTTTTTAACCTTGAAGAAGACAGTGTGGGAGTTGTGCTCTTCGGAGAATCCAGCAAGGTCAAGGAAGGGGATGAAATTCGCCGGACAAAGCGAATCCTCAGTGTTCCGGTGGGGGAAAGCTTTTTGGGACGCGTTGTAAATTCTCTGGGCGAACCCATTGATGCGAAAGGCGTAATCGAAAATAAGGGGTTTTATCCGGTTGAACAGATTGCGCCGGGCATTATTGACAGGCGTTCAGTACATGAACCGCTTCAGACGGGATTGAAAGCCATCGACTCCATGATTCCCATTGGCCGCGGCCAGCGGGAGCTGATTATCGGCGATCGCCAGACAGGAAAGACGGCGGTGGCAATCGACACTATTATTAAACAGAAGGACGAAAATGTAACCTGTATCTACGTGGCAATTGGACAAAAGAAATCCACCGTTGCTCAGGTTGTGAAGAAACTGGAAGAGATGGGCGCGATGGACTATACCATCGTTGTGGCGGCGACTGCATCTGACCCGGCCCCGTTGCTTTACCTGGCACCTTATGCTGGTTGTGCGATGGGCGAGTATTTCATGAATCAGGGCGGTCATGTGCTGGTTATATATGATGACCTTTCCAAGCACGCGGCATCCTATCGTGAGATTTCACTTCTCCTGAGGCGCCCGCCGGGCCGCGAGGCATATCCTGGAGACGTTTTTTATCTCCATTCCCGTTTGTTGGAGCGGGCCGCAAAGCTCAATGACAAAGAGGGCGGCGGTTCTCTTACGGCACTGCCCATTATTGAGACCCAGGCCGGTGACGTGGCGGCTTACATTCCGACCAATGTCATTTCCATTACCGACGGCCAGATTTATCTCGAAACAGACCTGTTTCATTCCGGTGTCCGCCCTGCGGTTAATGTGGGGTTGTCCGTTTCCCGTGTGGGAGGCTCCGCGCAGATCAAGGCGATGAAAAAGATTGCCGGTACTTTGCGACTGGATCTGGCACAGTACCGGGAACTGGCGGCATTTGCACAATTCGGCAGCGATCTTGATCCCGCAACCCAGAAACAGTTGACCCGGGGTGCAAGGCTGGTGGAAATTCTGAAGCAGCCCCAATATAAGCCATTGGCTGTGGAAAAACAGATTGTCATCATTTTTGCCGGAACAAAAGGCTATATGGACGATCTGGAACTTGAACAAATCGGGGCGTTTGAAGAAGGGCTCTATTCCTTCATCGAGAACAGATCTCCCGAGATTTTTGATACCATTCGAAAGGAGAAGCAATTGACCGATGCGCTTGTAAAGAGCCTCGGGGATGCAATTACTGAATACAAGAAGGATTTTCTGAGCGGTACAGTCGATGGCAGCAATTCATAATCTCAGAAGAAGAATTAAAAGCGTCCGGAACACCCGGCAGATCACCAGGGCAATGAAACTTGTCTCTGCGGCCAAGATGAAGCGTGCCCAGGAGCGGGTGTACAACGCGAGACCGTATGCCAACAAGTTACAGGATGTTATTCGCAGCGTGAGCAGCCGCCTGGAGGTTGTGGATCATCCATTGCTTCAGACGCGGACGGAACAGAAGATCCGTCTGGTGGTGGTTTCGGCCGACAGGGGACTTTGCGGCTCTTTCAACGCGGTTGTATTCAGACGGGTTCTTGATCTGCTGGAGCAATGGCGGGACAAAGATGTCGTGGTGGATTTCATCGGTAAAAAGGGGTTTGAACACTTTCAGAAGAAAGTGAAATCTGTGGGTCGAAACTACAAGGATGTGTTCGGAAAATTTGATCCCACCGTAGGGGCAGAGATAGCGGCAGATCTCATGAATGATTTTTACAGCGAAGCGTGTGACGCCGTTTATGTCGTCTACAATGAATTCAAATCCGTATTGCAGCAGAATCTTATTGTAGAACGACTTCTTCCACTGGTGGAAGAAGATTTTGGCGGAAACGAAACCTTCATTCCCCACCTTTTTGAGCCGTCTGCCGATGAAGTGCTGCAGGATCTGCTGCCCAGATACGTAGAGACGCAGATTTTCCGAGTTCTCATTGAGTCCAATGCAGCGGAATTTGCTGCCAGGATGATGGCCATGGAGGCGGCGACCAAGAACGCCACCGAAATGATAGACAAGTTAACGTTGAAAATGAACAAAATCAGACAGGCTGCAATCACCACTGAAATCATCGAAGTGGTCAGCGGCGGACAGATTAGCAATTAAACGATGGAGGATATAGGGATGAAAAAGGGCAAAGTAATTCAGGTCATCGGACCGGTGATTGACGTTGAATTCGAAGGGGACCTTCCCCCCATCTACAATGCGGTTCGGGTTCGCCACAAGGATGAAGAAACAGGAGTGGATCTGGACTTAATCGCAGAAATTGAACAGCATCTCGGTGAAAATCGGGTACGATGTGTTTCTATGCAGCCCACCGATGGTCTCATCCGGGGCGTGGATGCCGTGGACACGGGCAAACCGATCACCATGCCGGTAGGAGACGCAACTCTGGGGAGGATCCTCAATGTTGTTGGAGAACCGGTGGATGAAGCGGGAGAAGTCAAGGCAAAGGACCACTGGTCCATTCATCGGGAATCACCGAAGTTTGAAGATCAGAATACCGAGACTGAAATGCTGGAAACCGGCATCAAGGTTATTGACCTGTTGGAACCGTATTCAAAGGGGGGAAAGACCGGTCTTTTTGGCGGCGCTGGCGTGGGTAAAACTGTTCTTATCATGGAGTTGATTCACAATGTGGCTTTGGAGCACGGCGGGTATTCTGTCTTTGCTGGTGTAGGAGAACGTACCCGGGAAGGAAATGATCTATATTTTGAAATGAAGGATTCCGGTGTTCTGGAGAAAACCTCGCTGGTCTATGGCCAGATGACGGAGCCCCCGGGAGCCCGTCTTCGGGTTGGTCTTTCGGCACTGACAGTTGCGGAGTACTTCCGTGATGTCCAGAATCAGG
>PFTO01000056.1 GCA_002789615.1 Acidobacteria bacterium CG_4_9_14_3_um_filter_49_7
ATGGCTATCTGCAGGGCGAACAGGAAACATGTCCAAAGTGCGCCGAAGAGGGCCTGGAACAGATATGTGAAATCTGGACCCGGGTCATGGGATATCACCGACCGGTTTCCCAGTTCAACAAAGGAAAGAAATCAGAATACAAGGAACGAAAATGTTTCACGGAACAGGCAGTACAACAGCGGGGCGAACTTTAGTCCCGATTGGTGGTGTTACACCCTTCTCTACGCTGGATTGCCCCGGTAGCATTTCTTGCGTTTTTTATTTTCAGGGATGTCCATTCCGGTGCCCCTATTGCCACAATATCGAATTTCAACCGGTGAATCCACCTGCATACAAAGTGTCGGATTTTGTGGAGTTTCTCTGGCCGCGAAAGGGGTTTCTGGAAACGGTGGTATTCAGTGGGGGAGAACCGCTTCTCTTTCCGGAAGCGTTGAACGATTTGACGAAGCTGGCAGTGGACGAAGGTTTTGAAGTGGCACTGCATACTTCCGGCTTTGAACCGGAAGTGTTGAAGGAATATGTGACCGAATTCCCAGTAAAATGGGTGGGAATTGATCTGAAGGCGGGGCTGAAGGATTATTGCCTTGCCACAGGTGTTAAGCAGAACTATTTCTTGCAAGTGGTAAAGAGCGTTCATCTGCTGAAGGATTCTGGGGTCCCGTTTGAGGTAAGGACCACTATTTTCCAGGACCTTCTGGAAGGAGGCAGGCTGGATTCACTGTTGAAAAGCGCACAGAATCTGGGAGTGGAGCGGACTGTGTGGCAGGTGTGCTGCCGGGGTGGAAGGCCGGATTCGGATGTCGAAGCAAGGATTGTTGAGTTTATCCATGAGGGAAAGCTTGAAGCCTTTGTCCATGTACGGTAGACTGTCTCCCTGGCGGAGGATCCTCTGACTGGAGGCGGATTTGATAGAATTTGTCGGTAGTGACATCGGCGGCACATTAACGGATAAGAATGGAGAAATCAGTTCCCGAACAATACACGTTGTATCCCGGCTCCCCGTTCCGTTCTGTCTCGTTTCTGGATTCAACCGCCATGTAGCCTTTCGGTACCAGGATCAATTCATGTCCGAAAACCTTTATCTTGTTGCACAGAACGGGAGTTTTGCATATCGGAACAGGGAACTTCTTTTCTCAAGCCTGCTGGATGCTTCGCTTGTGACTGACATTGTCACTTTTATTCTCAACGCCGGCTGCGTCGCCCGGGTGTTCTGTTCCGACAACAACGTATATTGCTTTGTTCCGCATGGTTACGACCGGAAAATTCGCCGCTGGGATGAGCCGATTTATCATTTTTTCAGCCAGCCGGTTTCGGAAATTCCAACGGAAGTGATCCAGGTTGGAATATTTGAACCAGTTCAGATTATCCAAGAACTAATGGAGTCGGTGATAGCGGCATTCGGTGAGGTGTGCATGGAAGGCCCATTGCTCTATGGGACGCATCAATGGCTGGAATTCAACCATCCACAGGCAAAAAAACAGATTGCTTTCCCCCGGTTGCTGGCTATGCTTGGAATTTCACCGGAGAACTCCATGTATTGCGGTGACAACTACAATGATTTGCCATTGCTGCAAAGGGTGGGGTATCCGGTTGCTGTGGGAGATGCTGTACCGGAAGTACGTGAGGTGGCATGGAAAGTGGCGTCACCGGGATTTGACGACGGTATTGCTGAATTCCTCGCCCGGGAATTTAACCTGAAGACAGGAAGAAACGATGAATAAAGTTGATCTACATACCCATTCTACTGCTTCTGATGGCTCTGAAGTACCGGGAAAACTCCCTTTTTTAGCTAAAGATACTGGCCTTTCCGCTATTGCGTTGACAGACCATGATACTGTGGACGGACTGGATCCTTTCCTCGCTGCCTGCAAGAAGGCCGGGGTCGAGGGTGTCGGAGGTATTGAAATCAGCAGCCGATGGCATTTCCCCTGCGAAGTTCATCTGCTGGGTTACTTCGTGGAAACAAAGAATGTTGAGTTCTGCAGGCGACTGGAATTTCTGCAGCAGGCCCGGGAGGATCGAAATGCCCTGATGATCCGCAAGCTTCAATCCATAGGTATTGATGTAACGCTGGAAGAATGGCAGAAAGCGGCTGGTGGTGAAATTGTGGGGCGACCCCATCTGGCGCATCTGTTGATACAGAAAGGCGTATGCCGGGATATGCGGGAGGTGTTTGGCAAGTATATCGGGACAGATGGCATTGCCTTTGTCCCGAAGGAAAAGCTGACAACGGTTGAGGCGGTCCGGTTTCTTCGGGAATTCTCGGTAGCGCCGGTGCTGGCCCATCCTGGCCTGTTGAGATTGGATACTGAGGCACTTCGGGATTTCCTAAACGAATTAAAGGACAATGGGCTGGTTGGAATGGAGTGCATTCACTCTGACCACGACGAGAAAACAACGAGAAAGCTTCTGGAATTGGCATTCAGACTGGAGCTCGTACCAACGGGGGGCTCTGATTTCCACGGAACGCCGAAGCCCCATGTTCGTCTGGGAGTTCCGGAGGTGCCTTTCAGTTACCTTTCCGGGCTCACAGAAGCCTTTTCCAGTCACAATAAGGAAACCTTCTAAATTCTTTCATCTAAGTGTAGAAAAGAACCACACGCGAAGAGAAATACAACACATATTGGAACTACAAGAAAAAGAAGGGAAAAAGTCCACATGGACAGAGCACTGAGGTAATCCTCTACATAAGTGACGCCCGTGACAACTGTCTAAAAATGGGTAAACGACTGAAAAACAATAAGTAATAAACCTGGCATCATCCTTGCTTAGTATATTGGCAGGAGGTGTGAGATGACGAGCTTATTGGTAGCATTCATGTTTCTGGGTTGTTTCCTGATGATTCGGGAAACAAGCCATCATGGAACAGGCCGCAACCTGAATGGGTTCCCCGGGGGTGTCCCGGATATGGAAGGACTGAAAGAAGTCTTTCCGAACCTGCCTCCGGATCGCCGGGTATGCCGGCATTATTTTGGAAATCAGTCGGGAGCGCCTGTTTACTGCGAAAATGAATACGATTGCGCTGCCTGTCACATTAATCGGAAATTGGTAATGACAGGGCTGGAGCAGGTGGAAAAACTGAAGGGCGGACTGAAAGTGGCGGGAGTTTTGTTCCCGTTTGATCGGTATTATCACCGGGGCCATTTGTGGGCAAGGCCGGAACGAAATGGTTACGTACGAATCGGTCTGGATGGACTGGCTTTGAGGATGGTCGGTAAGGGGGCCGAGGTTCATATCCCTGACATCGGCGAAATGCTGGAACAGGGAGAATGTGGGTTTTCTGCAACTCGTTTTGATGGGAAGACACTTCCATTTCTGGCGCCGATGTCGGGAGAGGTGATGGTAATAAACCCTCACCTGAAGGCGGATCTGGCCGAACCGGAGACAGTCAGGGAAAACTGGGTAATGGTTATCAAGCCATTTGCATTGAGCCGAGAGTTACAGAATCTCCTGTTTGGAGTGGAGGCGGCAAAGTGGTTTCAGTACGAAATGGACGCGCTAATGAAGATGGCATCCGCGCAATCTGAGGAATTTGAGTTTGCGGCAGATGGTGGTGCGTTGAATGTGGAAAGTCTCAGTGATTTTCCGTGGGACCAATTTGTGACAAATTTTTTATTGTCGGCGTAAGGCTGAGGGGAGGACAAAATGGTTGTTTTACTGGTCATATTAACGTTTGCGATACTGCTGGTCGGCGGAATAATTCTTGAACGCCGGGAGAACAGAGAGCGGCAGGAAGCAAGGGTATTGCGTCAGCCGGCTCAGCAGGCAGTATTTGCCCAGGATGGTGGTGAACCCAGGGGACCGGAAGCTGAAAAGGACCGAAATATCCCCTGGGAGGATGTAGAATCAGGGGATGGCGCCAAGTTTAAGTCCAGAAAAAATTGGGGGAAAGGCAGGGAAGGCTGATGTTTTTCT
>PFTO01000145.1:0-1600 GCA_002789615.1 Acidobacteria bacterium CG_4_9_14_3_um_filter_49_7
CATCGTCACCTTCTTAAGTCCGGCAACTTGCGTAATGTGCGTACCCACCATGCGGCTCCCGGTGAAGGTCACCTTTGCGACCCGGGAATCGGTTACAAGCTTTTCTCCAATAGTAGAGCCGGGACCCACTGCCACGTTGACGGCACCCTTCGGAGCACCCGCTTCCACAAAGGCGCGAATCAATTCAATTCCGGAAAGGGGTGTCAGCCCTGCCGGTTTCAAAATGACCGGGCATCCTGCGGCAATGGCAGGAGCGACCTTGTGAGCGGCCAGATTCAATGGGAAATTAAACGGAGAAATTGCGGCGACCACTCCGATGGGAAAGCGTTCATAGAATCCCATTCGGTTTCCCCCTGCGGTGCTGGCATCAAGGGGCAGGGTTTCCCCGTGGACGCGCTGGGCCTCTCCCGCGGCAAACGAAAGGTTTTCCAGACAGCGTGCCACTTCTCCTTTTGCGTATTTCAGGGGTTTTCCTGCTTCTCTGGCAATTGTTTCGGCGAGTTCATCTTTCTTTGCTGCCAGATGTTTTCCCGCATCTGAAATAATCCGGCTTCGTTCATGGGCGGGGAGGTCCTGCATAGCCTGTCTGGCATTTTCGGCCGCTTCCAGTGCTGTTTCCAGTTCACTGTTCCCGGTCACGGAAACTTCTGCAAATGTTTCGCCGGAATATTTGTCTTTTACGCTCTGTTTTCTGGAGGTTTCAAGCTCGTGACCCCCGATTATCAGCGGATACGTTTTCATTTTTTCACTCCGGTACTGGATTGACTTCGATTTCATTCTACCATTAAGGGATGGGGGAGAGGATACCGAATTTTCCCTGATTCCTAGGTTTGATTGTTCCGGCGCTATGATACAATCCTGAGTAACAAACATAGATGGATAGAGAAAAATGAGCAGTCATGGGAATGTCCGGATACTGAAAGATGAAGAGAATCAGTCTTTAATCTTCGGGAGGAATGTATGACCGACATTCCGGATCTTGTTGGAATGGCACTTTCCAGGTGGTCGATCACTGCACAGGGCGGAGTCATTCTGGTCTTATTTGTCTTTTTTGCAGTGTCCTGGGCGTTAACGAAGCGAAAAGTATTGTTAACCTGGACGCTGGCCTGGGGTATGGACGCGTTGGCCATGGCCTTTATTTATCATTCGGTGGGAGTGGATACGACCTCCTTTCGCATAGTCTCCATTTATGTGGGATACGGGGTTACTAAACTTCTGTTTGGTTTGTTTCTGGCATTGGGACTGTATCAATATCGCAGGGCATCATTTGCCATGGGAGCAGTCATTCCCCATTGGCTGTATTGGCTGATTGGAGGATGGATAATTCTGCTGTTTCTGTTGAATGGAAATGCGGTCCTGATACAGATTGCCGTTTATTTTGCACTTGGATTTCTCCTCGTGGCGGTGAGCCTGGACGCTCTTTCCCATGAGAAATCCAAGGGTGTGAGAATCCTCGCATCTATCCTGATCCTTGATGCCGCATGGTTTCTCCATCACGCACTGGTATTACTTCCTGTTTTATGGGGAGGAGGTGTCCCCGGCTACATGAACCATATCTCTTTTGTCGATGCGATTTTCGAATTTGCCGTGGGTCTGGCCT
>PFTO01000145.1:1639-6056 GCA_002789615.1 Acidobacteria bacterium CG_4_9_14_3_um_filter_49_7
TATACAATCGCCGCAGATTCCGCGGGTTTATGAGAAACCTTGCCGGGACAACAGGGGTCCTCATTTTCATGGATGTGGACAGATTCAAGTCTGTGAACGATAACTGGGGACACGCCGCAGGGGACCTTTCCCTTCGAAGAGTGGCAGACGCAATGCGCAGTGTTTTCCGTGCCGAGGACGGGTTGTTTCGCATGGGTGGTGATGAATTCCTTGCAGTCGCTTTCGGACTTTCAAAAGAAGACGCAAGGGACCGGATAACCCGCTTGCGGGAATTACTGGAAGAACCGGATGAGAATGGAATTCCGATTTACATATCTGCGGGAATCAGCGAATTCACAGGAGATACGCCGGTAGACGAGGCGCTTGCCATGGCCGATTCTTCCATGTACGAGAATAAATCGCTTCGACGCAGAGATTCTTCCACTTCTATACGGGTGAAAGAAGGTAAGAACTGATAATTAAAGGAACCAGTTTGGGAGGAAGCCATGGGAAATACTTATGTCATCAATGGATGCGAGCTGATCTTAAAAAAGGGAGATATCACGCAGGAACCGGTGGCAGCCATTGTTAATGCAGCCAATCCCGCACTGTCCCACGGTGGAGGTGTATGCGGGGCGATTCACCGTGCTGCCGGCCCCGGGCTGGCCGATGAGTGTAGTCGACTCGGTGGATGTGAAACGGGGATGGCGAAGGTAAGCGGCGGATACCATCTCCCTTCCATTTACGTTATTCACACTGTAGGGCCGGTGTACCATGCGCACCAACCGGAAGAAGCGGCACAGTTGCTTTCATCCTGCTATCGGGAGTCATTGAACCTGGCCTTACTAAACGGTATTGAAACGATTGCGTTCCCGTCCATCAGCACCGGGATTTACGGCTATCCGGTAAGAGAGGCGGCGAAGATTGCCCTTGCTACCATCGTAAATTTCCTGAAGATTCACGGAAAACCCGCAAAGGTCGTGATGGTACTCTTTTCCGACAGTGATCTCAAGACTTACAGCTCTGCTTACCTTTCTTTAGGCAAAGGTGATGCGTGATGAGTGTGACTTAGCTCCCCGGTTCCATTTTCTCATCTGACACCGGACACCTGTAACATATCATCTGGCACCCCGGCGCGGGGCACCGTGTGTGCTATACTAAATTTAGTATTCAACATAGTGTAAGAAACTTTCAAAGGATAACAGGCTGGGATATTTGGAACTGCCTGTTTCCCGGGGGTGTTCAGATGACGGATGACCATGGAATTCCATTGAAATTGAACTTCTTTGGTACTGAACTCCGTTACCTCAGGAAGATTGCGCTTCGTGTGGACAAAGACAGCTTCGTGTGTGATGTACGGGGAATTCACCAGCCGGAGGCCCCCATCAGTTTCCCCCTTGAAACCCTTCATTTTCTCGTCGATATTGAGGATGATGTGGGACTGTACCTGAAGAAGGAGTGGCAGGAGCAGGTGAATCATGTCTTGTCAGAGGGGAAGGCTGTAGAAGTGGCCCATGCCGGTGACTATGGCCGTTGGTCGCTGACGTTTTTGCCGGACGCCTGTCAGGAGACTGTGTTGATACTGGCTGAAGATCTGAAGGAGTTGGCCCATCTACAGGAGCACGTGAGGGTGGCTGATATGCTGCTTCAACGGTTGCCCAGTGGAATTGCCGTAATGGACCCTGCGCCACGGGTACTCTATTGCAATCCTGCGGTCACCGCGATTACCGGATATCTTCCCTCAGAGCTCATCGGCCGAAATCCGGTGTTCATGAAATCTCCAAAGACAAAAAGAAAAGATATGCAGGCCATGTGGCGAACGCTGGAGCAGGAAGGTTACTGGGAGGGAGAACTCTGGACAACCCGCAAAGGAGGAATGGACTATCCCCAGGAATTGGTGATGATTGGTGTACGCGGAAATCGGGGACAACTGGAAAGAGTTGTGGCGGTGTTTCAGGACATTACCCGTACGAAACAAAACCAGGAATTTATGCAGTACCTGTCCAGGCGCGATGTTCTCACCGGTCTCCCCAATCGGAATCATTTCCGGCGCATGGCAAAGAAAGAAATAAGCCGGGTGATAAAAGAGGGCGGGACCGGAACGATTGCCATACTCGATCTGGATGCTTTCAATCTTATCAATCGGACGTACGGGCACATGCTGGGTGACGCAATGATTCAGCAGGTAGCGGAAAGGTTGAAGAACTTTGCTGGAGAGGAGATGATGGTAGCCCGGCTCAGTGGGGATGAGTTCGGGATTTTGAAATCGCCCACAAAAACGGTCAAGGATGTTGCCGAGTTTGCAGAAAGCCTGATTGCCCTTTTTGCACCGTCGTTTCTGACAGATTTTGGTGCTGCCTACCAGACAGTGGGAGTGGGAATTGCCCGGTTTCCCAAGGATGGAGAGGACGTGGAATCGCTGCTGAAAGAAGCGGATATTGCCATGCATGCCGCAAAGTCCACGGGTTGTAATCAGTGGAAAGTTTTTTCCAAGCGGTTGGAAGGCGAAATGGCAGGACACTTCCAGATGAAAACCGAGCTGTTTCGGGCGGTGAAGGACGAGGAATTCGAGCTGTATTTTCAGCCGATATTGAGCCTGAAAGACGAAAGCATAACTTCAGCAGAATGTCTTGTGAGATGGGCGAATCCGAAATTTGGACAATTGCTTCCTTCCACATTTATCCCACTGGCGGAGGAGATGGACCTCATTCTCCCCATCGGAAAATGGGTTCTGGAGAAAGCCTGTTCTCAACTGGGAAAGTGGAAACGGGATAAAGTACCGATGCGCGTAATTTCCCTGAATATTTCTGCCAGACAGCTTTTCAGAAGTGATCTGGCGAATCAGGTGCAGGTCCTGCTGGATACATACGGGCTGGAACCCGGAGAACTGGAATTTGAATTGACAGAATCCGCAGTGATTCAGGACGTTCGTCAGGCTGTTCGTGTCATGCGGAGAATTCGGGAGCTTGGGGTTCGCATTGCGCTGGATGATTTCGGAACCGGATACTCCTCATTGAATTATCTGCGAATGCTTCCCATTGACACTTTGAAAATTGACCAGTCTTTTGTTCAGGATGTGATGACAGATCCGGGAAGCCGTTCTATTATCCGTTTTCTGGTCCAGCTGAGTCGGGAGCTGGGGCTCAGAACTGTGGCTGAAGGTGTGGAAACCGAGGATCAGCTGACGTTTCTGAAAGAGGCTGGTTGTGATGAGATTCAGGGGTTTCTTGTATCTCCCCCGATTTCCATCATTGACATAGAGAAAATGCTTTTGGGCACGTGAAGTGGTGAGGAAATTTCACATTGGAGGTGGAAATGTCGAATTCATTCAATGGAGCCATTACCCTTGACTATGTGGCTGAAATTCTGATTCGTAGTTTCTGGTACTCAATTGCCCTGCTTATTTTATCTCTGCTGATATTCCTGGTGGCAGGGGATGCAGCCTTCCAGAGCCATTCAATGATGTTTGGTATTACGAAACACGAATTTGTTCTGATGTATTATTATGGAATGGCTTTTCTGAAAATTATCATATTCATTTTCTTTCTGATGCCCTACATTGCAATACGTGTTGTCCTGAAAAAGCACAGGATGGACGACTTGCAGACAGATTAGTCGGGATATTGGAAAGGCGTACAAGGAGGTACCGCATGGCAAATCGCAGAGAATTTTTAAAAGCGTCCCTGATCACGACGGCGGCTGTGGCAGTGTCCGGACGGACCCTGGCCTCATCCAAAGTCAATTTTCCGACCGGACTGATTTACACAAAGGAAAAGCCCGGTAGATGGTCCGCAAAAGCAAAGCTCCATGCCCCCATGGTCAAGGTGGATGGCGGGAAAATAACCATCACCACACCTCATCCCATGACCCAGGCGCATTACATCGTAAAACATACCCTTGTTTCCCTGGATGGCAAAACGCTTGGAGAAACCACTTTCAAGTCCACGGACAAACTGGCAAGATCAGTATTTCAGCTACCTGCTGAGCACGGGGAATACTACGCAACCAGTTTTTGTAATCTGCACGATTTCTGGGTGACAGTTTTCACGGTTTGACAGAGAAATAGCTGGTAAGTTAGACAGGGAATGACGGGATTGCTTTTCTGTTCTTACTTAAACTGAGACTCAAAGTTAGACGTCCCGTCCGATGGTATGTTGCTGGATGTGAAAAGTTTTTGTGACTTGGCCGTGTTGTGTGGTATAATTTTCGCTATGAAGATGGTGAATAGCACTTTTGGCGGACAGTTTTACTTTTATTATTTTTATTTTTACAGGTAGGCTGTCGCCGTAAGTGTAAGGTTTTCGGACCGTGCGGTGATAAGCCGCACGGTCCATTTTTTTGGTATGGGCCGTGAATGAGAATTCATGGCCCTTTTTGCATGAAGGGGGAAAGGTTAAAATGAATCATCTGAAACTGGCGGGCCTGAAAGAAGGCGCCC
>PFTO01000145.1:6066-18705 GCA_002789615.1 Acidobacteria bacterium CG_4_9_14_3_um_filter_49_7
CCATGTCGGGAATATCAGGATCGGCCGTGACATGGTGGTGATTGCGGGACCCTGCAGTGTGGAAAGCGAACAGCAGACGCTGACCATCGCCCACGCAGTGCTGAAAGCTGGTGCCGGACTCTTACGGGGCGGAGCGTTTAAGCCCAGAACTTCTCCTTATTCTTTCCAGGGTTTAGGCCTGAAGGGGTTGAAAATACTGGCAAAAGCAAGGGAGGAAACGGGTCTGCCGGTGGTTACCGAAGTGCTGGATACCCGGGACGTGGGTTGGGTCAGTGAATACGCCGATGTGCTCCAGGTGGGAGCGCGGAATATGCAGAATTTTTCGCTGCTGAAGGAGATTGGAAAGGTGGGAAAACCGGTGATGCTGAAACGGGGGATGTTTGCAACCTATGCGGAGTGGCTCAATTGCGCTGAATACATCCTGGATGCGGGGAACCCGGATGTCATACTCTGTGAGCGGGGGATTCGAACCTTCGAACCATGGACCCGGAACACACTGGATTTAAGTGCTATCCCGGCAATGAAAGAGTTATCTCACCTGCCGATTTTTGTGGACCCGACCCATGGGACCGGACGTGTGGAACTGATTCAGCCGATGTCAATGGCGGCAGTAGCAGCTGGAGCTGACGGTTTAATGGTGGAAGTCCACCACGACCCGGAGCATGCCATGAGCGATGGCCCGCAGGCTCTTTTGCCGGAGCAATTTGAAACCCTGATGGTGGAGATCAGCCGGTTGAGAGAGGCACTTGGTGGTACAATCCATGACGATGATGCTCAGCTTGAAGGTGAGGGTGGAGTTGAGGACTTTGGGGAAAAGAAAGCGAGGGAATATGCGTGGTAGTGTTTTTCGGGGTCCGGTTTCGGGCCGGATTGTTGCGCCTGCATCCAAGTCGTTTATGCAGCGGGCGGTAGCGTGCGCGGTACTGTCAAAAGGCGAAACTATCATTCGAAACGCTTCTCTTTCTGATGACAGCCGCACGGCACTGAGGCTGGCAACTGCCCTGGGAGCGGATGTCGATATTCAGGGTAAGAATTTGAGCATTCAGTCCGGATCCCGTAGTCCGGAAAAGATTCTCAATTCAGGTGAATCCGGCCTTTCTTTCAGGATGTTCACTCCCGTAGCCGCAAGGCTTCCGGTTGAAGTGACGATCGAGGCGTCGGGAACCCTTTGTCGCCGTCCCGTTGGGATGATGGGTAGGCCTTTGGAACAGCTTGGGGTTTCGTTCGTATCAAACGACGGGTTGCCCCCGATTCATATCAAAGGGCCACTCCACGGCGGAAAAGTAAATGTGGACGGTGCCCTGACGTCCCAGTTTCTGAGTGGCCTTCTCATTTCCTTACCCACCTGCTGTGAAAGCAGTGAAATAACCGTCTCTAACCTGGCGAGCCGTCCCTATGTGGAAATGACACTCTCTGTGCTGACATCTTTTGGCGTTCATTGGGAAATTAAGGAAGGTGTTCAAACTGTATTTCGGTGCGAAGGTGGTCAGCCGTTTCATTGTCCCGAATTCACAGTGCCTGGAGATTGGTCCGGAGCCTCCGGGATGCTGGTAGCTGGCGCTGTTGCCGGGTCCGTCATTGTAACGGGACTGCCGCAGGATGCACTGCAGGGTGATCAGATAATACTGGAAGTATTGAAACGGGTTGGTGCGCATGTTTCCATTTCAGGAGATTCGGTGACGGTTTCAAGAAACCGCTTGAACAGTTTTCAGACGGATGTTACCCACTGTCCCGATCTTGTGCCGGTGCTGACATCACTGGCTGTCCAGTGTGGTGGAGAGAGCAGAATTAGCGGAACAGAGAGACTGAAGTTCAAGGAAAGCGATCGTGCCGAGGTTTTGAAGCGTGAATTCGGAAAGTTGGGCGGAGAAATTGAGGTTCTGGACAATGAGATGAGAATCAAGGGAAGCCGATTGCGCGGAGGCAGGGTTTCTGCTTCCGGCGATCACCGGATCGCAATGGCGCTGGCAATTGCCGGACTCAATGCAGAGGATACTGTGGAAATTGATGGAGCAGAGTGTGTGGACAAATCCTATCCCGGATTTTTTGAGGACTTAATTAAAATTGGCGCAAGAATAGAATTTGAAGCCGATGGGGGGAGGGAATAAGGATGGATCTTGAAGGGGTAAGAAGACAGATTGATCGAATTGATTTCGAAGTGCTGGCACTTTTGAACCGACGGATGGAATTGGCACTAACCTCCCGAAAATTCAAGAATGAAGTGCTGGACGAGGAAAGGGAAAGAGCTGTTTTGGATGCGGCAGCAGCGTATGCCCATGGACAGGTAACACCTGAATTCAGCCGGACACTGCTTTCCATTGTTATGGCGGAGAGCCGGAAACTCCAGGAAGCGGAACGCCCACTTCTGGGATTTCAGGGTGAACATGGAGCAAACAGCGAGGCTGCAGCGATGGCGTTTCAATCAGATATGGCATCGATCCCCATGGAATCTTTTTCCGAGGTCTTTGACTGGGTGGAGGCGGGCGTTCTGGATTTCGGCATTGTACCGGTGGAAAACTCACTGGGGGGCATGGTTTCCCAGGTCAATGAACTGATGGCGACACGGAATGTTCATGTGGTAGGAGAGGTTCTGCTCCCGGTGCATCACTTCCTGCTGGCCCTTCCGGAAACCGACTACCGGGACATTCGTGTTGTAATTTCCCATCCCCAGGCGCTTGCCCAGTGCCGGGATTTTCTCATGCGGCACAAACTGGAAGGGAGACCGTTTTATGATACAGCAGGAGCAGCTGAAATGCTATTTCGGGAACGTCCCGGTGGAACCGCAGTTATTGCCGGCGAGTCGTGTGCAAGTCTTTATCATCTCGCAGTGATTAAAGAACACGTTGAGGATCACTCAGACAACGTCACCCGTTTTCTTGTGCTCTCCGGGAAACCCGCGACAATACCCGGGGATAAATGCTCCATCGTGTTTTCCACGACCCACAAGGCGGGCGCGCTGTTTGGAATTCTGGAAGCATTTGCCAGGGGAGGCATTAACCTCACCCGGATTGAATCGGTACCCATGGGCGGTCGACCGGGAAACTATGTTTTCTTTCTGGACTTTCTTGGAAACGACCAGGATGAGCAGGTTCAGAAGGCGTTGGAAAATGCCAAGGGAAAAACCAGCCGGTTTCGTTTTCTCGGTTGTTACAAACGGGGATCACTGTCATGAGAATCGCAATCCTCGGTTTCGGCCACATGGGTAGCTGGTTGGCCCGGGAACTGGCTCAAGCTCACACGGTTTGCGGCTTTGACCCGATTCCGGCCCGGGTGGAAGAACTGGAAGGTGTAGAAAATCTGAAAAGCCAGAAAAAATTAAGTGAGTTCGCACCTGAGCTGTTGATCAACGCTGTTCCACTTAAAGAAACCATTCCTGTTTTTGAGGCTGTAATTGAAAGTATTCCCGGTGACTGCATTTTGTGTGACGTGACTTCTGTAAAGGGGGAATTACCGGAATTCTATCGCGGATGCGGTCATGTATTTGTTTCCGTCCATCCCATGTTCGGCCCCACATTTGCCAACATCAGCGCTCTGGACGAAGAATCCGCCGTTATCATACGTGAATCAGATTCTAATGCAGCCGCTCTTTTCCATTCATTTTTTGAAGAAAAGGGACTCACGGTTTTCGATTATTCATTCGATGAACATGACCGGATGATGGCGTACTCATTAACATTGCCCTTTGTGTCTACCATGGTGTTTGCGGCATGCATGGATAAGGAAACTGTGCCGGGTACCACTTTCAGAAAACATCGTGAAATTGCGGGGGGTCTCCTGTCCGAGGACGACTATCTGCTGGCGGAAATTCTGTTCAATCCCCACTCCATGAAGCAGTTGGAGCGGGTCATCAGCCGCATGGAGTTCATGCGCCACGTCATTAGTGGCCGGGACTATGAGGAGGCTGTCACCTTCTTCAACCGGCTGCGGGAAAATATGGGTGACAACACCGTTGAAACTCGTGTCTTGTGATATGTGCAGAGAATGACCAAATAACCTAGTCTCCTTCTCTATGTTTTTTGCAAGTCACAAATTACAAGTCACAAATCACGGCGCCTGCGATTCGCAGGCGCCTCGTGTATAATTGACTGGAACAAAATACGGAGGAGATTCGATGAAGACACTGATAATGGGGCTTGGGAGACAGGGATTTCGTATACTTGAGTTGATGTTGGAAGACGGGTTCGAATCGATAACGGTGTGACCGTTCAAGCAAGGTACTTGAGCAGGCACAAACACAATTTGGGAATCGAATCCGCATCCTGAACAGTAGCCCACTTGGGGAGGACGCTCCGGAGCTTGTGCTGTCATCCTTTGATTTGCTGATAGACGCGTTGCCTTCCGTGTGGTCCTATCCATTGCTTCAGGCAGCTACAAAGGCTGGCATCCGCGCAGTCAGTGTTTCTTTCCTTGAAGAAGACTTTATGACCCTGGATGCAGACGCAAGGGAAAACGGGGCATTGATTGTCCCGGATTGCGGTGCTGCTCCGGGCTTTTCTCATCTGATGGCTGGGTATTCGGTGTGCAAACTGGGTGGGGCGTCCCGGGTGGTGATGAAACTGGGGGCAATTCCCAAATCGCCTCTGCCGCCGTTTTATCACAGTCTGACATGGTCAGTGGAAGATCTGATGGAGGAATACGTGCGCCCCGCCAAAGTAAGGAAAAATGGACAGGTGACGACGGAAGATCCCTTTGAGAGTGTGCAGGAAGAGGAAATCAATGGTTTGAAACTTCAGTCGTTCGTGAGCGATGGTGCCCGATCCTTTCTCACTTCCTATCCCGATGTGCCTGAGATGGAGGAACGAACACTTAGGTGGCATGGTCATATGGAATTTATGGCAGCGATTCGCGATGCCGGATTCCTTTCCCATGACCCGGTTCATCTGGAATCAACTGCCGTCATCCCCATTGATTTTCTGGCCAAAGTGCTGGAAAAGGAATTTGGAAACCTGGATCGGTATGACATGTTCATCATGGAAATCACGGTGGAAAGTGCAGGGGGCGGTCATGTCCATTTTTACAATATGCCGTATAATTCTGAAAACGACGTCTTTGGACTGGTGAATTCCGTCGCTGTAACGGCAGCCGAAACTGCGGCCATGATCCGGGATGGCGTGATCCGTGAAACGGGTGTAAAGCCGCTGGAGCTTCTGGCAACTGAAACCGTCTTTACCCGTATGGCAGACGCGCACCGTCTACACGGTGCCACGGTGGAGCTTCGTTCCATACTGCCATGGCGCGTAACTTATTGAACAGAAACGGTCTATGACGTTTTTGCGCTTCCCCTCAGTTTTTCCAAGCCGGGGCTTTTTCTTGACGACAGGCCGGTGAAGTAATAGAATTATTTACACATGAGCTATATTGAGTATCTGTACCGGGAACGACTCTATAGCCTGGTTCCAGTTTCTTCCATGATGGAGGAAACCGCAATCCGGAAAAGAGTCAAAGCATGATTGTGATAGGAGGCAGGCAATGGGCAAGTTGAGAAGGCAGTCAAAAAAGGCGGGCCTGGCTCCGGGCACGCTTGTGTTCACCGGAGCGGAAAAAACTGACAAGGTTACGATCCATGTCCTTGATTATGATGAAAAGGATTTTAAAGAAATACAGGTTGAGAATATTGAAGACATAATGCCGCTCAAGGAAACGGATACGGTCACGTGGGTTGATATCCTTGGCCTGCAGGACATATCTGTGATTGAAAAATTGGGACAGATATTTTCGATTCACCCACTGGTGCTGGAAGACGTTGTTCACCCAATTCAGCGACCCAAGATGGAGGAATTTGGTACCTACATATTCTTCGTACTCAGAATGTTCTATTTTGACAATGAAAACATTGTGGAAGAACAGATCAGTATTATTCTGGGTGAAAACTATGTGATTACATTTCAGGAACGTCCCGGAGATGTTTTTAACCCTGTTCGCGAACGAATCCGCAGCGGAACATTTCGAATCAGAAAATCAAAATCAGATCACCTCCTGTACGCCCTGATTGATGCAATAGTAGATAATTATTTCATCATTCTGGAAAAAATCGGTGACACGACAGAAGATATTGAAGACGATTTACTGGCAAATCCATCACAGGATACATTGCTTGAAATCCAAGGTCTGAAACGAAAAATTATTACATTGAGGCGAGCCATCTGGCCATTGCGTGAAGTGATGCATGGACTGGATAGAACGGAATCCGATTTAATGAAACCGGCTACAAAAATCTATGTTCGAGATGTTTATGATCATACAAACCAGGTAATTGACACGATAGAGAACTATCGGGAAATATTGTCCAGCATGCTCGACATCTATCTCTCCAGCCTGAGCAATTCCATGAATCAGGTAATGAAAACACTGACGATCATTGCAACGATTTTCATGCCGCTTACCTTCGTTGCCGGCATTTATGGAATGAATTTTGAGTATATGCCTGAGCTGAAGTGGAAGTTTGGATATTTGTTTTTATGGGTGATTATTTTCATTATTTCCCTGATCATGTATGCGTACTTTAAGAGGAAGAAATGGCTATAAAAAAGATCACGAATAACTTGAAAATAAAAGAGATGTCACAGGCATGGGGTGTTTTTGAGGTGGATGAAGAGCATGTCTACTACTGGAAAATCGGGGACTGTTGTTTGTGGATTAAGAAAGAAGGGAAGGAGGTTTTCATCGCTTCCTTCTATGCAGCCCAGAACGGGAAGTTGAACTCATCAGTGATTCCTGAAAGCGCATCGTGGACACGCTACATACTGAAAAAAAAGGTAACTTCAATCGAGCTATCACCTGTTTTCCCTGACAGATCAATTGTGGTCAAACCGGAAGTGCCATTTTATCTTACTGAAAATACGGGGAGAAATGTCTACATTCGGGTTCCCGTTTTCATCTCAGTTCACGCTTTGGCAAACAGTAAATTACACTTGTGCGAGTTGCCTTCGGTTGTTCTTTCCAAGACCTGGTACGGAGATTTAAAAAGAGGAGAGCTTTGCTATTGGTTGTCATCCAGCGCCAAGCCCCAAATTGAACCGGACATAGAGAGACCATACATGTCAATATGTTCGCTGCGACTTGTAAACAAGTCAAAAGAGAACCTGTTGATTGCAAAGTTAGCTGTCCGTGTTTTGAATTCGAGCCTATTCATGCATGAATCACAATTGTGGTCCGATCTCATAACAATTACCTTTTCCGGTGAGAATGAAATCAGCGAGCTCATATTCAGTGGTAAACCAAATAATACCCTCAAGGGTTCGACAAAAATTTGCGATCCAAGGCAAAAGCAGAGGAAAAATGTTCTGATACAGTCATTTGAATCGGCGACAGATATTCGTGCGTATGAAATATTTGTGAAAAAATAGGGAGGAACGAGATGAATGAATTGTTGGAATTGATCCGGGGACATTTCTACATTGTCCTGAAAATATTTGCTTTGCTGATCATCGGGTCTGCTTTAACCATCTGGCTAAGCAGGATGGCGGCCCGTTCCGTCCGGAAAAAATTCTCAGCACAGCAGGGGTTAATTGTAAGCAAAATAATTCTTTACATAGGTTCTTCACTCATATTGATTTCGCTATTGAGAGAAATGGGGTTCAATCTTACTGCCCTGCTTGGGGCTGCGGGTGTTGTGGGCATCGCGATTGGTTTTGCGGCGCAAACCAGCGTATCAAACATCATCAGCGGTTTTTTTCTGATACTTGAAAAGCCATTTGAGATAGATGACGTCATATCAGTTGGTGAAGCAACCGGAGTTGTTCTTTCAATTGACATGCTTTCTGTAAAACTGCGCACTTTTGATAACAAATTCATGAGAATTCCAAATGAAACACTCATCAAAAGTGAAGTCACAAACATTACACGCTTCCCGATCCGCCGGATTGATATCAAGGTAGGAGTCGCATACAGGGAAAAGATTGGCCGGGTTCGCGAAATTCTGGTTGACATCGCCCAGAAGGAGCCACTTTGCCTGAATGAACCGGAACCGATGGTGGTGGTAACCGGGTTTGGCAACTCATCGGTTGACCTGTTTCTGTTGGCATGGGCGGTTAAAACGGATTGGTTGACTGTAAAAAATAGAATTATGGAAGAGATAAAGGTCCGATTTGATGAAGAATATATTGAAATTCCCTTTCCCCATGTTTCACTCTATGCCGGATCTGCCACTTCTGCTTTCCCAGTTGAAATTGTGAATCAGGGAAGCAGGAAGAAGAAACCTGCACGTGACAACTGATTCGATGCTTGCAAAAACCGTGTTGCTCAAACTGGTTCGGGTCCGGGTGCTACGATTCAAAAAATAGTTGACAAGTTTCCGGTTGCGGGCCATTCAGAGTGGATGTAAATTGGGGCAATGACAGCTGGCTTTCAAGCGGCAAAACCTTGAATAGCTGTGGAGGGGAAAATGATGATCCATACATTACCCGATTTCGATACGATGTACAATGCCCTGCTACAGAAAGACAGCACCTACGAAGGTATCTTTTTCGTGGGGGTTAAAACGACTGGAATTTTTTGTCGTCCAACCTGCTGGGCAAGAAAACCGAAAAAAGAAAATGTTGAGTTTTTGGGAACAACCCGGGAAGCGCTCCAGCATGGCTACCGTCCGTGTAAGAAATGTCAACCATTGTCCTTTAGAGGAGAAATACCCGCGTGGCTGCAACCGCTCATTGATGAGGTAAACGGGACATTTGGAATCCGGTTGAAGGATGCAGATATCAGGCAACGCGGGATGGACTCGAACCGTGTCCGGCGATGGTTTAAGAAACATCAGGGAATCACATTCCAGAGCTATCTGCGAACACTTCGAATCGGGCAGGCGTTCGGAAGAATCCGATACGGAGAAAAGGTCATTGATGCGGCGTTTGATTCCGGGTATGAATCATTAAGTGGATTTACAGAGTCCTTTAAAAGCACAGTCGGATGTTCGCCCAATCAGAGTCATCACCGGAACCTCATTACAATTACCCGAATCCAGACGCCGCTGGGCCTCATGTTGGCAGGTGCCACTGATCAGGGAATATGTCTTTTGGAATTCGTGGACAGACGAATGCTGGAAACGCAACTGAAACGACTGAATACGTTGTTGCAAGCTAGATGCGTTCCCGGAAACCATCAGCATTTTGAAGCTTTGAACGTGCAGATGAAGGAATATTTTGCCGGCACAAGAAGAACGTTCGATCTTCCCCTTGTTTTACCCGGTACACCTTTCCAGCAATCTGTGTGGAAGGCCCTGCGCACGATACCCTACGGAACAACCCGTTCATATCAGGAACAGGCTGAATTTCTGGGAAAACCTGCGGCCATCCGCGCGGTGGGGAAGGCAAATGGAGACAATCGAATCGGCATCATTATTCCCTGCCATCGGGTCATCGGGAAAAATGGAAAACTGGTGGGCTACGGAGGCGGCCTGTGGCGCAAAAAATACCTCCTGGAACATGAACTCAAACACGGGGTGTGATAGCGGTGTAGGCTGTTTTCATTTCAATGATTCCAAACGAAGGAGTCGAATCGGTTCAACAAACAAAGGAGCGTCAGGCGCGGGGGGGCGGGAAAGGTGAACCAGTGGCTCCCCTTTTATCTTTCTGTATCTTAACTCAAACTAAAACTCAGACTTAAACTTAAACTCAATCTTAAACTTAAACTTAATCTCGGAATGCTATCTTCACCGGCGAGAGGAAGTACCGAATCATCAGTCTGGAAAAGGCGAAACCGCCAATGGTGAACAGGGGCTTCAGCTGCTTTCGTTTTTGAAGCAGGGTAGGGATGGCTTTGAGACCGTCCAGGTTGGCGCGATAGAGCGTTTTCAGCAGTGCCAGTCGGGAATGACCTTCGGCGAAGCGCCCGGGGGAGCCTTTTCCAGCGAGAACGGCAATAGCCTGGAAGAGGTAGCGAATACAGGTAAAAAGCGGTGACAGGAAAATCCAGAATGCTGGCAGGTTTTTTATCATAACGTACCATCTGTTTCGCTCTACGTAGTAGGCTTTGTCCGGGCTGTATTTTCCGGCGGTTCCGGAGTGGATGTGAAAAACCACGGCTGCAGGCTGAAATCGACAGGTAGCACCGGTGCGTCTGTATCGGAGGCCCAAATCAGTATCTTCACCATAAAGAAAGAATTCTTCGTCAAAGAAGCCGGCTTTTTCAATGAGTTCCCTTCGAAATGCTGCAGCGCAGCCGTCCGGATAGAAGCAGTTTCCCACCTTCTGGTAGTGGGGTGTGAGCTTTTCGCCGCATCCCCGGCCCCGGTTCAGTCCATCAGGGTAAAAGAGATGACCGCCGGCTTTGTCCACAACATCCGGTCGGTCCTTATAGACGATAAGGGGAGCCACCATGTCCACCTCTGTATCTTCCAGCGGGGAGATCAGTTGTTCCAGAAAATCGTCGGGTAAAATGGTGTCGTTGTTGAGGATGACAATAATTTCCCCGGTTGCAATGTCATATCCCCGATTGTTGGCGATGCCGAAGCCGGAATTCTCTTCCAGCAATACCGATTTCACAAAGGGGTAGGGTGCGGCGTTCAGCCAGTTTGCGGAGCCGTCCGTGGAACCGTTGTCCACGACGACGACCTCAAAGTCCGAAAAGGTCTGTTTTGACAGGGATTCCAGACAGTCTTTCAGGAAGTGGAGGCCGTTGTAGTTGGCAATGATAACACTGACAGTTGCCATTATTCTTGACCGTTTGATCAGGGAAACAGCCGTTTTCGAAAGAGAAACAGGAGGTTCCGCATGCCGTCCCGCCATGGCCGAAGCTTGATTTCACCGCTACGGGCGGAGTATTTGATATGCTCTTCCTTAAACCGGATGTCCTTGTTTCGGATGGCTTCGATTTTGATTTCTTCTGAGAGTGGCATGCCGTCGCTTCTGAGGCGGATTTTGTCCAGAATGTCCCGGTAAAACACCCACATTCCGGACTGGGAGTCTTCGATAGGTGTTTTGTACAGTATGGACATGACCAGTGAAAGAACCTGGTTGCCGATCCAATGCTTGAATGACATGGCATCGGCGTCCATGACAGGGAATCGGCAGCAGGAGAGAAAGTGCACGTCGTACTGGAAGAAGATGTCCAGAACCCGTTGAAGGTCATGGACAGGGTAAGAATGGTCTCCATCCAGTGTGACGATAATGTCTCCGGTGGCTTTGGAGAAGCCGGTCTTGTATGCCCGGCCGTATCCACGGACTGTTTCCTGAATAACCGTCGCACCCATTTCCCTGGCAATATCGGGTGTGCGGTCTGTTGAGTTGTTGTCCACGACGATCACGTTTTCTACAAAATCCGGAACATCGTCCAGAACCTTCCCGATAGCTTCTTCTTCGTTGAGACAGGGGATAACCACAGTAATGGTTTTGTCTTTGTACAACAGGTACACTCCTCTACTTTTTATCGATTATAAAGGAACGTTTTCGAAATTCAAGCCAGATGTCAGCGAACCCGAGTCCTGTCACGAGGAGTGGTCCGGGCTGGATGAAGATGAAGACAAAGACAAGGAGGCGCAACAGGGGTGGTATTTTCATTTTGTCGATAAAGAAAACAGCCACCGCCAGGCCCTGGGTAAAGTAGGCAAATGCAATGGCAATCAGCGTATTGGCAGCCACGTAGCGAACTGTGTCGGAATGAATCACAGGAACAATGGCAGTGAAAATGAACAGGGCGGCCATCACCACAAATGCAATGATGAGTGAATCCGGGAGGCGGAACGATGGGAATTGAATTGGCTCTTTTGCCACCCTGGAGAAAATCATCAGGTTCAACAGGATCATTATTCCCTCAGACAGGAATATGATGCCGGGGAGAATGTGGATAAAAGTGGTGAGCGCCTGGTGTAATTCGGGAGTGGGTTTGAAGCCGGATTGTTTCAGTACGGCGGCGAGTTGGTCAGCGATCGGCTGGTGAAAGAAATGGGGGTAGGCCAGTGAGCCCGCTGCCACCAGCAGAAAGGTAAGAAGGAGTGTAGACGGGATGCTGATGTCGATCGTATAGCCCTTTTCCTGCAAGCTGAGGAAGAGAAGAAATGGAGATACCAATGAGGCAAATTGAAAAAGGACAACGTACCGTGCCAGCGGATCCTGAACCAGTATGAGGAGAAGCACTGCCACGACACCGGCTGAAAGGGCACGATGCAGTGCCGGCACACGTTTGTAATAAAAAATAAATGGGACCGGCAGCAGCAATGCCAGCGGTCCCAGAAAGTTCAATGCAAACAAAAATGCTGTCAATAGGAGAATGGACTTCAGTTCAGGCCGCATTACTCCGATATATAGGGCAGAAGCGCCATTACACGGGCACGCTTGATGGCCGTCTGCAGTTTGCGTTGATGTTTGGCGCAGGTTCCGGTCGCCCGGCTGGGCGCGATCATGGAGCCTTCCAGTATATAGTTTCTGAGCAGGTTGGTGTCCTTATAATCAATTACGTCAATGTTTCCTGCACAAAATTTGCAATATTTTTTCTTTTTATAGAAGAAGTTACGTTTTCCATCTCTGGGGGCTCTTGATCTTTGCGTGGCCATGGTTATGCCTCCTCTTCCGTTTTGGGATCGGCAGGTGTTTCTGCTGCCGGAGCTGCCTTTTCCACCTTAACGGGACGCTGTTTCTTTTTTGTTCTGGCCTCTGCCCGTTCTTTAAATTTGATATCATGGTCCTGATTGACCACAATGTGCCGCATGAC
>PFTO01000014.1 GCA_002789615.1 Acidobacteria bacterium CG_4_9_14_3_um_filter_49_7
TAGGGGGAAGTGTTCTGTTTTCAGTGCATTGTGTTCTGACCGGAAAGGGATTGGGACTGGGGTGTTGAGATGTGTTCCCTGTTCAGACAGAAAAGAAAGGAAAACCGGAACTGTCATGGAAACTTATCGGTCCTTATCCACTCTTTTCCCTTCTGACAGAACACTGAACACACGCGCCACAGGCGCACAGAACACTTTTTTTGCCTGTTTTTTCTTGCAGGGGGCATAGATTTGAGGTATGGTTACTTTCAGGTCGCAGTACGCGGCAGAAAAGAACAGGTACGAAAGGAATCGATGAACCCCATCTCAACACTCCGACTGGAAAAAGACTTTATCAATACGTTGCCGGCCTTGAACTTCAAGGGACGGATTATCGAAGTGACAGACCGAACCGGCGCGGATCGAATCGCACTGGAACTGATGGAGCACAAGCTTCTAGGATTTGACACCGAGTCCCGCCCCTCGTTTCGAAAAGGCGTAAGCTACCCGGTGGCTTTGATTCAGCTCGCGACTGAAGATACGGCATGGCTTTTCCGGCTTCGATTCTGTGGTTTTTCGGAGAACCTTCTGAAGTTATTGTCCTCCAGCCATGTGAAGAAAGTGGGAATCGGGCTCCGGGACGACATTTCCCGGCTCAAGGATATCCGGGATTTTCAAGAGGGAGGATTCGTGGAACTCTGCGACCTTGCCGCGGAGAAGGGCATCATCCAGGTGGGTGCCCGTCCTTTGACTGCCCGATACCTCCGCCATCGCCTGATTAAATCCAGTCAGCGGTCCAACTGGGCGGCACCTACGCTAACGGAAAAGCAAAAAAACTACGCTGCCACAGATGCCTGGATTTGCCTGAAACTCTACCCGAAACTTCTTGCGGACCGGCGCACTTATGCTCCCACCGATGAAGACAACGGCCCGGAATAATCTCATTCCCTTTCCCCCTCACACAAACACAAGCGGAAGTTCTTTAACTGATCTCTTAACAATTTGGCGAATATTGTTTGAATGCGGATAGTGAATATGAGAAAGCATTAATTCATTCTCATTATTGAATAAGATGGTCCCCTCTGTGGTAAGATTACTGGAACATATGGCAAGAAATCGAAAAGGAGTTGTTTCATGGAATCCTACAGTATTTTCAGTGCGCCGTTTTTGTCTTTCTTTCATAAAGATTTTTACCGGGATGTAGGGGAAAAATGGGGAGGGAAAATTTTCGGGTACCTTATTCTGCTGCAGATGTTCTGCTGGGCACTTATTCTTCTCCATCTGCAAGCGGGATTCAGCTCATGGTTGAAAAATGAGGCGCCAAAACTGATCAATCAGATACCTCACATTTCCATTGTGAACGGAGAAGCATCAACCGATGTAGAGCAACCATACCGCATTGTTGACCCATTCAAAAAAGGACGGGTTCTTTTTGTGATTGACACCACCGGTTCGGTCACCGAGCTGGACGACAGCATGGAAATGGGCCTCTTAACACGGGATCATCTGTACTTTCGCCAGCGAAGTAACCTGAATGAGGTCCGCGTGTATGACCTGTCTAAGGTCGACCGGTTTGAACTGGATGCTGCAAAAGTCAGCAATTGGGCCGACCTGATTCGCAAATGGATGTTGCTGGCGTTTTTCCCATTTGCGGTGCTGGGCGCATTTCTCTATCGTCTGTTTGTCGGGGTGCTTTATGCTCTATTTGGCCTCTTGATTAATGCCTTTTTGACTGAGAAGAGCGATTTCGGTCAGGTGTACCGTGTTGCTATCATGGCAATGACACCGGTCATATTGTTGAAACTGGTGAAAATTCTGACCGGGGTGAGAATTCCAATGTTCTGGGGCATCTGTTTTGTCATTACATTATTCTATCTGGCGTTTGGATTATTTGCGTTGCACACGTCACCAAAAAGCGAAACGGAACCGACAGCTGTTGCTTGAGGTGTTGCCATCGCGAAACAGGGTGAAGCCGGAATGAAGAACTCCGGCTATGTGTATCGGAATCGGGTAACGGCGGCAGATGACGGAATCTGTGTGGTGGAATATTACTCCCGACACTATCCGCGTTTCAGCCGGAAGACGTGGATCGAACGGATTCGTTCAGGTCAGGTCTTCCGAGATGGAAGAGTCCTGAAAGAGGATGATAGACTTCATACCGGTGACAGATTGTCCTATTGCCGCCCTCCCTGGGTGGAACCGGATGTTCCGGCTGAATTTGCCATTCTGTTTGAAGACGACTACCTGCTGGTCGTGAACAAGCCATCCGGATTGCCGGTTCTGCCGGGCGATACTTACCTGGAAAACACACTGCTTGCCATGGTGCGAAAAGAAATTTCACCGGAGTTGTCCCCCATCCACCGGCTGGACCGCCCCACCTCGGGAGTTATCATCTTTGCGAAAACCCATGAAGCCCGCCGCTGTCTCAGTATGGCGATCCAGAACGGTGAAATGCGCAAAACCTATCTGGCAGTGGCCAGAGGCTCGGAAATGTCGGACAGTTTCGTTGTGAGCGCCGCAATTGGCCAGGTCACCCACCCGGTTTCAGGATCTGTGGCGGCCCAGTTGAAACGTGGTCGTCCATCTGAAACCCGTTTCCGGGTGGCAAAACGGTGCGGGGATCAGTCTCTATTGATGGCATTTCTGAAAACAGGACGTTCCCACCAGATTCGCATCCATCTTGCGGTTGAGGGTTGCCCCCTTTTGGGGGAGAATTTTTACGGCCCTGGAGGTATGCCCCGGCCCGGCGCTGTTCAGCCGGGAGAGGGAGATTTCCTGCTCCATGCCTGGCGGCTGCGCTTTTCTCACCCGGTAACCGGCCAGCGACTGATGGTGACGGCTCCCTCGCCCTTCGGACAGTGTGAGTGAAAGTGCGAGTGTGAGGCGGGATAATCAGGGAAAGCAATTCCAGATCTTCTCCTTAAGTGATTCTGGTCGAATTTCAAAATCATCACTCAGTCTTAGTTCATTTTTCCCCCTTGAACCTGCCCTGCTGCTGGACTACAATGAAGCCAAACGCGAAAGGGGCTGCGAATCCCCGTAAAACAATTGCCATCGGGAGGGAAAAATGGCGCTAATGGACTATCAAAAAATTCTTGGAAGTGAAGGAAGGGAGTTACTGGAGCATACCTGCAATACGATACCCAAAGAGATGCTGAACATTCCAGGGCCGGACTTTGTGGAACGGATAATGATGCTCAGTGACCGGAAACCAGGTGTGCTGGTAAATGCCCAGCGAATGTACAATACCGGCCGATTGGGTGGAACGGGATACCTGTCAATTCTTCCGGTGGACCAGGGGATTGAACATACCGCCGGTGCTTCTTTCGCGCCCAATCCCATTTATTTTGACCCGGAGAACATTATTCGCCTTGCTATTGAAGCCGGATGCAGCGCAGTGGCCTCCACTCTGGGTGTGCTGGGCAGTGTGGCGCGGAAATATGCCCACAGGATTCCGTTCCTGCTGAAGATCAACCACAACGAGCTGCTGACTTATCCCACAAAATACGATCAGGTGCTGTTCGCCAGCGTGGACCAGGCATTTGAGATGGGTGCTGCTGCAGTGGGTGCCACCATCTACTTCGGCTCTGAAGAATCCATGCGACAGCTTCAGGAGATTTCCGATGCCTTTGCCTATGCCCATTCCCTGGGGATGGTCACGGTGCTCTGGTGCTACCTGCGGAACTCCGCATTCAAGAAAGATGGAGTGGACTATCATGCTTCGGCGGATCTGACCAGCCAGGCCAACCATCTTGGTGCTACCATTGAAGCTGACATCATCAAACAGAAACAGGCCGTGAACAACGGCGGATTCACCGCCATCAACTTTGGGAAAACCAGTCCGCTGGTTTACTCAAGGTTGACATCTGATAACCCCATTGATTTGACCCGCTACCAGGTGGCCGGGTGCTATATGGGTCGCGCGGGACTGATCAATTCCGGCGGCGCATCCGGAAAAGACGATTTCGCCCAGGCGGTTCGCACGGCTGTGGTGAATAAACGCGCCGGCGGTATGGG
>PFTO01000203.1:0-7923 GCA_002789615.1 Acidobacteria bacterium CG_4_9_14_3_um_filter_49_7
TGGACAGTCGGATTCAGACTGCGGCTGTGAAGATTGCCGAGACGGGTTTGAATGCCTGGCTGATCAGCGGGACGACCAATCTTTATTACTTTACCGGAACAGCCCAAAATGGTCTTCTATTTATCTTTGACAATGGGAAGCATCTTTTTCTGGTACGGAAATCACTGGAACGGGCAATAAATGAGAGTGGTCTCACAGAGATTGTCGGCTTTCGTTCTCTTAAAGAATTGGATGATCGTGTCCACGGAGTTTACGGTTCCACCCTGAAGTTTTGCGGATTTGAAGGCAGTACGGTTCCCGTTTCTCTGTTCACGCGGTATCAGAGTACGTTACCGGACTGTGAATTCTCAGACGTTTCGATGGAAGTCAGATGGCTTCGCTCTGTCAAAAGTGACTTTGAGCTGCAATGCATGGTGAAGGCAGGGAAACAGACGGAAGCCGTCTTTCGCCACATGAAGGATTTCATCCGTCCCGGTATTTCAGAGTTGGACATTGCGGCGGAAGCGGAATATGTGGCAAGAAAAAACGGGCATCAGGGGATCATACGGATGCACGGATTCAACGCTGAGCTTTACTACGGAGTAATCACTGCCGGAGAGAGTGCCAATCTGCCAACGGATTTCGACGGACCATCGGGTTCTTCCGGTTTATATCCGTCCGCGCCACACCCCGCGGGAAGGGTAAAGGTGACGGCAGGAAAGCCCGTCCTTGTGGATTTCATGGGAGCACACATGGGATATCTGTGCGATGAGACACGGGTTTATTTTCCGGGAGATCCCTCGGATGAAGTGATCCGGTTGCATCAGAACTGTGTGCAGATTCAAACTTTTGTTGCTGATCGATTGAAACCGGGTGCAGTGCCATCAGAAATTTACGAAGAAACACGGAAATTCGCCGAGGGAATGGGGTTAACGAAGAATCTCATGGGATTCGGACCAAATCAAGTACGGTTTTTCGGTCACGGTCTTGGACTTGAGGTGGATGAACTCCCCGTCATTGCTCCCCAGTTTGATCGAGAGCTGGTGGAAGGTATTACCATTGCGGTGGAGCCGAAATACTACGTAGAGGGATTGGGTGCGGTCGGTGTGGAAAATACCTTTGCTGTTACAGGGCTGGGCGGAAATCGCCTTGTAGAATTTCCTGATGACTTGATTCCTGTTCCTTCCACAACAGGTGGAAGGGGAGGTGGCCATGTCTGACATCACAACGAAGAGGGGAGACGGTGGTTTTTCTTCCCTGTATTCAGGAGAACGGGCGTTGAAATCTGATGCCGTTTTTGAAACTCTGGGTACACTGGACGAACTGAACAGCTGGCTGGGTGTGGTGAAACTGAAGTTGCAGGCAGATTACGACCGCCTTCAGGTGGAATCCATCCAGAGAAATATTTTTAAAGTCGCTTCAAATGTTGCAACCACAGATGATTCTAAGTTGCGTCAAAAAATGATTCTCCTGGCACAATCAGACATGGTTGCATTGGAGGCGTTCGAAGAGAAATTGTTCACTGAGGTGGCCATGCCGACCACTTTCATAATTCCCGGTGTGACAGAAGATGCCGCTCTGATTGACGTGGCCCGAACCGTCTGCCGCAGGGCTGAACGGCGACTTGTGGCGCTCCTGTCCGGGGGTTTACAAAGAATTTCTCTGGAAGTGAAATACGTGAATCGTTTGTCTGACGTTCTGTACGTTCTGGCAAGGCAATGCGAAAAAGGAAAGTATAAGGAGAAACAATGACGTATACCATCATCATTGTCGCAACCGTCATTTTCAATATATTTTGCGGTATTTATCGGGCGCGCCAGACGAAATTAAGGTGGAAGCTCTTTTACATTCACATCCCCATTCCATTTATCGCCTGGGCGAGGATTTCTTCAGGAATATCCTGGAAGTTTATTCCAGTTCTCGTGTTTGTTGCGCTGGGAAGCCAGATAGTAGGGGGTAAACTTCCAGTTGGCAATCATCCTTTAACAGAGGTTGAACAGAAGAAAATAGACTTAGCAGATGTTATTTCACGCAAGTAAAAAAAAGAGGGGACTCAAGTCCCCTCTTTTTTGAATCAATATTTGCTTAGTTGACGTTATCTTTAAGCTGCTTTCCAGCTTTGAAACGAACAACCTTGCGGGCAGGAATCTTGATGGAATCGCCTGTCTGGGGGTTTCTGCCGGTTCTTGCGTCACGTTTAGCCACTTCGAATGTGCCAAAGCCAACAAAAGAAACCTTGTCTCCGGATTTCAAGGAGTCACCAATAGAATTGATGATACCATCCAGTACGACCTGCACTTTGCCCTTAGGCAGTTCGGTCTCTTCAGCGACTTTTGCAATCAGTTCAGTTTTGTTCATTAAAACTTCCTCCTTTTTAATTTGAGGGTAACCCCCCGTAATTCTTTAGTTCGAATTAGCTCCACTATGTTATTTAGGTTTGGTCCATTTGTCAACAAGAAAACTGCGAAATTCCGCGTAAAATCGGTCTTTTTTCGAAAATTCGGAGCCACTGACCATATTGGCAGGTGGGGAAAGCGGTTTTTGTTAATGAGAAGTCTGATAGTTGAGCAATAACACCTGAAAACTGTCAAAATTCAGCACAGAGCCTACTTGTTCAGATTTCTAGTCCGAATTTTCCGGAATATGAAGTTCTCCACCCGCAATTGTGAGCTTGCGGGTTGATTTCCCGGTGTGGTAAATCCATTGTTCTGTCTTTTTATTGACTCTGATCTTTTCATCGGGTTCACCGAGCGCGGCGCGAACCTGGTTTTGGTGCATGCCATCCATGATCTCTCCTTCGACGGCATATGCCCAGTAATAATCATATGTATGTGGAACTTCCGCCTTCAGGTTACGCGTAGTAAATTTAGAGAAAAAGGCCTTCATCGCGCTGCAGATATTGTCTACGTTCCCGAGGAAAGGTACGGAAACTTTATAGGTTGCATCCCTATTGTCCGTCAAATCTATGACAAGTGTTTTCATGCCGTCAAAAGTGATGTAAGCGCCTGTAATTGTAAAGAGTTCCATGTTCTTGAGTTTTACAGTTCCCGCGGGTCCTTTTGCCATTGAGCTTCCAATTACACTACCTTGAATGCCCTCCAGGATCTCAGTAAACGCGCCCTGCAGGATTGTTCCTTCGTATCGACCGGTTGAACGGACAGGATGCCATCTCTTGTCCCGTTTATTGTAGGCAGTGGCATTCAATGTCACGACGATATTACGATCCTTCAGGGAGGCTTTCAATTGAACCTTCTCTTTTCTCCATTTTGGCCGACGAAGCTGGGGGAATTCTCCTATTCGCGGTGTTTTGTGTCTGAGTTTGAAGGTTCTGATTTCTGTGGACAGAGTAAGAGCTTGGGAATTACTGTCAATCTGTTTAAACGCAAGATCCTGTTTAGCTGTTAAGGAAAATTTCTCCTGAAGGACAGAAAACGCGCGCTCCGTATCTATACAAGGGGGGAGTTGGCAGGTCATATTCTGAGAGAAACCACCCAGGGAGCAGATAAAGAACGTCAAAAGCATAGAAAGATTTTTCATACTGGTTCTCCTGTGAATTAACAAGTACTGATATTGAAGGACGGACTTGCCGCCTATTTCATTTTCTCTTTCATTTCAGATATGGCCTTTTCCAATCCAACAAAAATTGCTCGTCCGATAATGGAATGGCCAATATTGAGTTCTTCAATCTCAGGTATTGCCGCAATGGAGCCTACATTTCGAAGATTGAGTCCATGCCCCGCCGCCACGCGAAGTCCCGTCTTGTGGGCATAGCGTGCCGCGTTTCGGAGTTTATCGAGTTCAAGGCCATACTGTTCGTCATCGGTGGCGTCGGCGAAACGGCCAGTGTTCAACTCAATGATTTCCACACCAAGGCGGGCGCAGGCCTTTATCTGTTCATTGGAGGGGTCAACGAAGATACTGATGCGGATGTCCTGATCGTGATAATCCTGAATCATCGGTTTCAGTGTTTTGCTGTGGAGAAGAACGTCCAATCCGCCTTCGGTGGTTACTTCTTCGCGACGCTCAGGTACAAATGTGACACTGTAGGGCTTGATCTCGCACGCAATCCGAAACATTTCCTGAGTAGCGGCCATTTCGATATTGAGACGGGTCTTGCACATCTGGGCCATAATCCGGATATCCCGTTCCTGCATATGGCGCCGATCTCCACGGAGATGAACAGTTATCCCGTCCGCGCCTGCGGATTCAGCAATTACAAGTGCGTGAACTGGATCCGGTTCGCTTATCTTCCTGGCTTCGCGTAGTGTGGCTACATGGTCAATATTCACGCCAAGTCTTGTCATTGAGTCCTCCTGTCTTTGAAGAAATCTGCAATTCTGGAAGCGGTTTCTTCATTTTGTTCGTCCGAAGGAGATTCTATCAGAATTCTGAGCAAATTTTCCGTTCCCGAATACCTTGGAAAGATTCTTCCCGTATTTTTTAACATTTTTCTCAATTCTGCCATCAGGGTGGAAAAGCCGGGTATTTCAGCAAAAGGGGGTTTACGGCTCACCGGGACATTCAGCAGGGTCTGGGGCATCATCGGATATTGATCATAAATAGAACCGATAGAAACCTTTTTCTTGGAAAGAATGGTGAGAACCTGAAGGAAGACAGCAAATCCATCTCCCGTGACATTGACCTTGTCCAGAATGATATGGCCTGAGGTCTCACCGCCCAGAACTGATTCATGCCGGTCCATAAGCATGCGTACTGATCGGTCGCCTACATCGCTTCGATAGAAGGATAAACCATTTTCTCTGCAGAATTCAGCCACGGCCTGGTTCGTCATAACCGTTCCAACAATCGATTTGAGCCCCAGGTTTTCAGCCAGAAACATCAGGAGGTGATCACCGGAAATGAGACGTCCCTGTTCATCTTTGAAAAGAATTCTATCGCCGTCTCCGTCCAGTGCAGCGGTCCCTGGTCTCAGCTTGTCGGGTTGTGCCGCCCCGCAGTCCCGGTTGATATTCCGGCCATCGGGGTCGGCATTATAGATTTCCACAGGCGTATTCTGGTATTGATTGAAAAAACGGAGAAGGGAAGTGCCTGCTCCATTGGCGCAATCCAGCGGGATTGATACGGTGATTTCCTCAAGGGGAAGGTTAGAATTCAGATGGGTTAAATAGTGTTGCATGAATTTGTCTGAAGAAGAAAGATTTTCGGAAGCTTTAGAAACCTCTTGCGCATAAAAATGGGCATCCGAAGATGTCTTCATAATCTCCGATTCCAGAAGTGTCTCCGTTTCAGGACTGATCTTTCGTCCATCTGCTGCAAAAAATTTGAGCCCATTGTCGGTGTATGGATTGTGGGATGCGGTTACCATGATCCCACCGGAATAGCCCATATTGGCAACCGCGTATGCAAGAACTGGTGTGGGAAGAACACCCCCATGAACAGGCTTTGCTCCGGCAGAAGCCAAACCGGCATGAAGGGCATCTGCAAGGTCCGGGCTGGATTGTCTGGTATCCATAGCTATCAGGAGTTGCTTTCCTGCGTGATGTTTCCCGAAGACGATGCCTGCCTTGAATGCCAGTTCCGGAAGAATGGGGAATTCACCGGCTTTTCCACGGATACCGTCCGTACCGAAAAGACGGTTTTCCATTTAGAAAACCCTCACATTTACCATTTCCGGAGAAGTCTTCAATTCAAGTTTGCCGAGCAGTTGCTCGGCATCTTTCGATCTGTATTCAATGCTGGGGGAAATTACATAATCCTCTTTCCTGGACGACAATCCGCTGCAGTCTACTATTACACGGAAATTCTTCATCTTCAGATTCTTGACGATTGAAAAAGGACCGGAAACAATCACGTTGATTCGTGTCGGGTTGACCCAGGTCTTTTTCTGCTGGTGGCTCAGAGTAACTTCAATACCCCTGAAAACCTGAGTATTGGTTTGTTCCCCGATGACGACATTGACATCGACGCTGGAGTCCTTTGTCATCTTCAAATAGTCGGATTTCAGTGCAACAAACCCTTTGGTAGTGAATGATGCCGATTTTCCCGTCACATCAATGGGTTCAGTGGTTAGGTAATCCCGCTTCTGGAATTCAGAAGCGGGGCCCTCAACTTCAAGGGCCGGGGGCGTTGGCAGCACCTTTTTAATTTCAAACCCGTCCGCCACACTACCGACAATAGTGGGTCTGACAGGCATCAGTTTCTTCAACTTGCGTTCAATTCTAAATTGGACAGTGTTCGGCGTAATCCCAACTACCTGGATTCCCTTGGGGCGATGAATCATACGCTCTGTTAGAGGAATTGAGTGAACACCGAATGCTTTATTTCCGAGATCAATTGAAACATACAGGTCTTTTGGTTCCAGTTTCCGGATGGATGTTTCAGAACCTCTCAACTGTAAGTTCACTTCGTAAAAAACTTCTTCCATAAGAATGACATTCTCGGTGATGTTCTCAAAATAAATAGGAACGGTAAACGCTTTGGTAACCATTTTTGTCTGTCTGGACCCGCTCATGTAAGCCCAGAGTGCAAATCCAAGAACGAGAGAGATGATTCGCAGCCACATTTTTGAAGAACTGGTTCGACTCATTTGTTCTCTCCCTCCGGGTGGTGTCTCCATCGTTCCCACAAGGCAATCAATCTGGATTGCGGCGCACTCTTAACGTCCATTTTAAGAAGTCCATCGAGATGGCGTGTCATCCCCTCAAGGGAAGTATCCTTGTAATGCATAATCATCCCGTTCTTGGCAAAAGAAATCTTGCCGGTTTCTTCCGATACAATGACAGAAACGCAATCCGTTTCCTCTGTAATCCCGACACCCGCCCGATGCCGTGTTCCGAAGTGTGGGGGAAGATTCGGGTTTGCGGACAGTGGCAAAAGGCAGCCTGCAGCCGCGATACGATCATCTATTATAATGACGGCACCATCGTGAAGGGGGGTTTTGGGTTCAAAAATGTTGATCAGGAGGTCATAACTGATCCGGGCGTCCATGGGAATCCCGGTTTCGATGTGATGACCCAGGCCCTCGTTCTGCTGAAGAATAATCAGAGAACCTTTGCGTTGGGAGGAAAGAATTTCCGTTGCCTTGACAATTTGTTCAATCCCGGCTTCCGCACGGGTGGGGGCATTGAACTGTAAAATGGGGTTGGTTCCCATTCGAGCAAGAATCTTGCGAATTTCATTCTGGAACAACACAATAATTGCCACAGGCAGGAAGGCAATCGTGTAGTCCACCATTGTTTTCACTGTAATCAGTCCCATAATTCCCGATATATAACTGATAATTAACAAAAAGATGATGCCAATGAGCATTTGAACAGCACGGGTCCCCCGGATTAGAACCAACAGTTTGTAGATGACAAAAGAAATCACCACAATGTCAATGATGTCAATAATTCCGGGTATCCGGAAAGGCAGCCATCCGAAATTCATCACAGCCTTGCCTCCTGAGGTTTCCCCCGAGTATATTACGTTCTGGCAAAACCCTTCATGTAGTGAATTTTAGCAGAGAAAATGAGATTAAAGTGAAAAAAAAATTGAAAATTACAAATTCCTGCCTATATTCTATCTTTGCAATGGTTTTGCATTGTGATACAAGTAATGTTTGCGTCTTGAGCTACAGGAGGTTAGGTATTGAGCAATCTCAAAAAAGACAAGTATCTGGATATTAAGAATAGAGGAAAAGAGAAGGGCTATCTTCTCATTGATGAAATCAATCAAATGCTCCATGAAGAGAAAACTTCCGGAGATGAAATAGATGGACTATTCCTTGAATTGGGAACAATGGGCATCTTTATTGTAGATTCTCCCGACAAAGTTAATGAAAAGGAAATGGCTTCCCGAAGTCAGGTAAAGGCAGATCGGGAAGAAGCGGCAGAGACAAACCAGTTGGAACCTGGTGATATGGATCGTGCCAATGATCCGGTTCGTCTTTATCTCAAAGAAATGGGAAATGTGCCGTTGTTGACGCGGGAACAGGAAATTTTC
>PFTO01000203.1:7931-16871 GCA_002789615.1 Acidobacteria bacterium CG_4_9_14_3_um_filter_49_7
GCAGATTGAATTCGGAATGAAAACCATGTTGAAGGCACTATCCAGACTGCGAATAGTCATTCCCTACCTTCTCCAGCTGGGGGATCTAATCGAAGAGAAGCCCTTCCACTTGAAAGAAGTTCTGGATCTCAGCGACGCGGATGGAACATCTGAGAGAACCATGGAACAACTGGAGCATGGGTTGCTGATATTCCGCTCGATCCGGGAATGGGAAGCAGAACTGAGAGAGATGCTGAATAACGCAAGGTATGTCACGGATAAAGATGAGGAATCTAAAGTGAACCGGGCGATCGCAAAGCAGAAAGTAAAAATCTCCCGTGAAATCAGAAAATTGCGCCTGAATTTTCATCACATGAACCAGATGATTAATCTGGTGACCCGTCGCTACAAAGAAATGACCGAGCTCGAGCGCACACATGGCAAGCTTGAAGGAAAAATCAGTAGTCCGGCTCTTGCGAAATTGCGCCCTAAGTATGTGAAACAATTGGAACAGGTTGAAGCACGATTCGATGAATTAATGCATTCCCTGGGTACGGACATTGCCACGTTCAAAAGAAACTATCTGCTTTTAAAGAAGGGCGAGCATGAGACCGAGAGCGCCAAAGATGAATTGATTGAATCCAACCTTCGTCTTGTGGTTTCAATAGCAAAAAAATACACAAACCGTGGGCTTCAGTTTCTGGATCTGATCCAGGAGGGAAATATCGGATTGATGAAAGCGGTTGAAAAGTTTGAGTATCGGCGCGGATACAAATTCTCCACCTATGCGACGTGGTGGATCCGCCAGGCAATTACACGCGCCATTGCGGATCAGGCGCGGACCATTCGGATTCCGGTTCATATGATTGAAACCATCAATAAAGTGGTGCGGGTATCCCGCCAGCTGGTGCAGGAATACGGTCGGGAACCGACACCGGAAGAAATTGCTCGGAAGATGGATCTTCCATTATCCAAGATCCGTAAAATCATGAAGATTTCCCAGGACCCCATTTCTCTGGAAACGCCAATTGGAGAAGAGGAAGACAGCCATCTGGGGGATTTTCTGGAGGACAAGAAGAACACCTCTCCCGTGCAGTCAGTTATTGAACAGAACTTGCGGGAATCAGTTTTTGACGTACTGGAATCTCTTCCGGATCGCGAAGCAAGAGTCCTGAAAATGCGATTCGGGCTGGTGACCAACGGAGAACATACGCTGGAAGAAGTGGGGCAGATGTTTGCGGTAACCCGCGAACGTATCCGGCAGATTGAATCAAAGGCATTAAGGAAATTACGGCATCCTTCCCGCAGCCGGAAACTGAAGGCTTTTCTGGAAGGCAGCCGGTAAGACGTGACAGTAACGCAGATTCAGATTATAGGGGGCGGCCTTGCTGGTTGTGAGGCGGCCCTTTTTTTAGCTGATCACGGCTTATCCGTTACCCTGTATGACATGAAACCGGACGGGCATACTGAAGTCCATAAACAGGATACTCTTGCGGAACTGGTTTGTTCCAATTCCTTCCGCTCTGACAGTCTTGCCAATGCGGTGGGACTTCTGAAGGCCGAAATGAGATTGCTGGGTTCCGCTGTGATGGATGCAGCGGACCGGACAAGGATACCAGCCGGTTCCGCTCTGGCGGTGGATCGCACGGGATTCTCGAGGCTCCTGACCGATAGAATACTGAACCACCCGAACATTGAATTCATCTCAGAAGAAATTACTGGATTTGATCCAGAGAAACCGGGGATCTACACAATACTCTCGCCGGGACCAATGGCCTCACGGGGGCTGACAGCTTTTTTGAAAAGGCTGACAAGTAGAAGATATCTTAATTTTTATGACGCAATTGCACCAATAATCTCAAGGGACTCAATAGACGAAACAAAAACATTTATGGCTTCCCGTTACGACAAGGGTGGGGCGGATTACCTCAATTGCCCCATGGATCGGGAATCATATCTTTCTTTCTACAAAGCATTGATTAATGCCGAGACTGTGAACCTCCGTGGATTTGAAAAAGACCGCAAACTGTTCGAGGGCTGTCTCCCGGTGGAAGAGATTGCAAGGCGGGGAAAAGATGCGTTGTGTTTTGGCCCGTTGAAGCCGGTTGGTTTGCGCCATCCGGAAACAGGCAAAGCATCCCATGCCGTCGTACAGTTAAGAGCTGAGGATAATGAAGGACAGTATTTTAATCTGGTGGGCTTTCAGACGCACCTGAAGCAGGGGGAGCAGCGGAAGGTGTTTCGAATGATTCCAGGGCTTGAAGCCGCACAGTTTGAAAGATACGGAAGTATGCATCGCAATACCTTCATTAATTCTCCGGAACTTTTGAATGGTGACTTTTCGATGAAAAAGTATCCGTCTCTGTACGTGGCGGGCCAGATTTCAGGCGTTGAAGGTTACCTTGAATCAGCAGCGTCTGGTTTGATTGCCGCGGTTTCCATTCTGCTTCGGGAAAATGGACTTGAAAATCAGATTTTCCCCGAAGCGTCCATGCTGGGCGGTCTGTCCCGACACGTCTCAACTTTTAAGGCAAATTTTCAACCCTCCAACGTGATTTTCGCAATGGTTCCCGCACCGGAAACGAGAATCCGTGGCGGACGAAAGGCGAGGCGGGAATTTCTATCCAATCGGGCTTTGCAGGCATTGGAAAGGTTCTTGAGCAACTATCCGATATTGAATTATTAAAATAAAGGGCCGCATTTGCGGCCCTTTCCTGCATAAGTGGCTCAGTTTTCTATTCTTGTGGTTTGCACCAGCGGTTCATCCAATCAATTACTGACTGGTGCCAGAACTGGCTGTTTACCGGTTGTAGCACCCAGTGGCTTTCGTCCGGAAACACGATCAGCTTGGAAGGAATTCCCTCTCTTTGAAGGGCATTGAACGTGGATAAGCCCTCTGAGAGGTTCACCCGGTAATCATGCCCGCCGTGAATGACCAGCATTGGGGTCTTCCAGTTCTTGACATAGCGTGACGGAGACCATTTATCATAAAGCTCCGGGTTCTGGAAAGGGGTCCCGCCAAATTCATACTCCGGAAACCAGAGTTCTTCCGTGTTGTAGTAAGAAGAATACTGGTCGAAATCCCCATCATGATTGATGAGACAATTGAATGTGTCCGGTGCGTTTCCGGCAATCCAGTTAATCATAAAGCCACCGAATGAGGCCCCCAGCGCACCCATTCTGTCCTTGTCTACAAATTTGTAGTTGTCCAGAACATAATTAAGACCGTCCATCAGATCATGAAAGGGCCGATCTCCCCAATGCTTTTCAATGGCCTCCCGGAATTTGTCTCCGTAGCCGGTACTTCCACGGAAGTCAATGGCTACAACAACGTACCCCTGGGCCGGAAGGATCTGCAGGTTCCAGCGGTAGTGGAAATTGTCTTCCCATGAGCCCTGTGGGCCGCCATGAATGTAAAATGCCAATGGATACTTCTGCCCTTCTTTGAAATTTGTGGGCATAAGGATCCAGCCGTGAACCCGAATATTGTCCCGATTTGTGAACCAGAATTCTCCCGGTTCACTAAAGTCGATGTTTTTGACCCGTTTATCATTGAAATGACTGATTTTAGTGGTGTCAAGGGTCTTGAGATTGTATCTGTACACTTCAGTGGGGGCAATGAGGCTGTTCTGGGTGAAATAGAGGCGGTTTCCGTTCAAAACGAGGTTGCTGTTCGTGTGGCTTGAGACAAGCTCGGTGATAATTTGGCTTGTTGTATCCATCTTGAATATACGGATATGTGCTTCTTTATCCGCTGCAAAGTATATCTCTGTACCGTCATCGGAAAGGATCATTCCAGATGGTGAATACTCAAATTTTTCCGTGAGATTAACAATTTTGTCCGTTTTGAGATTCCGGCGCATCAGGCGAAAACGATCTGATTCATAGCCCGGAATTTGCATCGCAAGGTAATAGAGATACTGTCCATCCGGTGAATAAAGCGGGGAAGAATCCCACGCCTGATTTGCACCAGTCAGGTTTTTACGAGTTCCGGTTTCCATATCATAAGCATACACATCAAAGTTGGTCGTCCATGCCCGGTCCCGTCCCAGTTTTGTTGTAAATGCGATTGTTTTTTCGTCCGGCGACCAGTTGTATTCTTCCGGACCACCGAAAGGCTCAGAAGGACAATTTCCGTCCAGTCCCAACATGATATCAACCGCCGGTCCACCAATCACCGGCATGTAAAAGACGTGGTCCCATTTTCCGTTTTCCCACTTGTCCCAATGGCGGACAAACAGTTCGGTATAGACCTTTGCTGAACATTTACTCTTCGCACTTTCCTTGTCTCGCCTGGCAATCTCAGAGAGATTGGAAGTGTCCGGATAGACTTCGGCTGTAAATGAAAAAAAGGTGCCTTTCGGGGATAATTTCAGGTTTCCGATAGAGACCGGGAAATCGGTGATCTGCTCTGGTTCTCCACCTGACATGGACAGGGCAAATATCTGCACGAGTCCCGTTCTGGATGAAAGAAAGTACAGGACTTTCCCGTCTTTGGAAAATACTGGGTTGAAATCCGCTGCCTCATTGTTGGTCAACCGACGTGCCTTATTACTCACGGTGTTGATCAGGTAAATATCCGAGTTTCCCCGGTTTGTATCAAGGGAATATTTTGATGCGACGACAGCGACCTGACTCCCATCCGGGGAAACCGCAATTCCACCGACACGCTGCATGGCAATCATGTCATTGAATGTGAAAGGGTGACCCGCTGCAAAAAGAGGCAGCGCCAATCCCGCAATAAGAAGCATAAACAATTTTTTCATGTGTCCTCCCGGATCGTTTTTGTAGTGCTGATTATACCATAGCACTGTGTTACAATACCTCCGCCCGAAAGGAGATTATTTACATGGAAATTACTGGAATTGTTATCGCAAAAAATGAGGCGAATCAGATTACCGGTGTTGTTGAAAGCCTTTTTTCGGTATGCGAAAGGATTATTGTGGTTGATTCCGGAAGCACGGATGAAACCTGTACTTTAGCTGAAAAAGCCGGAGCAAAAGTGGTATCCCATGCCTGGGAAGGATTCAAAGGACAACGACGTTTTGCTGACGGGCAGGCAGAAACAGACTGGATCCTGGTACTGGACGCCGACGAACGGTTGTCTGATGGACTGAAGGCAGCGATACTGAAACTCAAAGAACAGTCTGATTCGCCGGTTGTGCATGCATACTCTTTCCAGCGCAACCTTCACTTTATGGGCAAGTGTTTTCGAAACAGTCCCCTCACTTGTGAAAGAAAAATAAGGCTCTACAATCGAAATTATTCAAAATGGGATGGCGGCAGCGTTCACGAGGCTGTCTCCGTAATCGGGAAGATACGAAAAATCAGTCAGACAATCGACCATTATCCCTTTGAAAGCATGGAAGAGGCTAGAAATAAGCTTCGGGGTTATGCTTTTTTGAAGGCAACGGATAAGCATCAGAGGGGAAAGAGAACAGGATTCTGGAGTGTTGCGCTCCACATTATATTCACCTTTCTTAAGAAATACATCTGGCAGTGCTATTTCCTGAAGGGAACACCGGGATTGATTCTGTCCTGGCTGGAAACCGACTATACTGCGATTACGTACATGAAATTATATGAACTCAATCACTCTTTTGATGATAAGGAGAGCAAACATGAGCAATGAACCGGGCTGGGAAACCTCTGTCACCAAAATTGAGCCCAACAAAATCCAGTTGCGGGGCTACCCCATTGATGAACTGATGGGGAAGGTGCCATTTCCTTCTGTTGTGTACCTTGCGTTGAAAGGCGAGCTTCCGGACGAAAAAATCGGCCGGCTGATGGATATTATGCTGGTCTCCAGCGTGGATCATGGCGCCACACCGCCGTCCACACTGACAGCCAGAACAGTTGCATCCACAGGGGCCCCGCTCAATGCGTGTATCGCCGCCGGAATTCTTGCCATCAATAAGTTTCATGGCGGCGCGATTGAGAACTGTATGCATTTTGTTAAAGGAGTGGTAGCAGTTGCGGATGAAAGAGATATCCCTCTTCAGGAAGCCGCCCTTCAGCTGGTTCGGGAAAAGCGCGAGGGGAAACAGGTAATACACGGCTTTGGCCATCGGGTCCACACAAAAGACCCCCGAACGGCAAAACTTCTCGCTGCGGCTAAAGAGGCCGGAGTCTCCGGCCGTTACATCGAAGCCATGAACGCGGTACAGGGAGCAATCCATGAAGTCATCGGAAAAGACCTTCCCATTAACGTGGACGGCGCTATCGGTGGGATTCTCTGTGAACTGGATTTTCCGCCGGAACTGGCCAATGCCTTCTTCATCATGGCACGTGTACCGGGGCTCGTGGCTCAGATTCACGAAGAACAGACAACCATGAAACCCATGCGGAAAATAGATCCGAAAAATCATCATTATGTGGGACCGGAAGACCGTCATCTTGATTGAAACAAGGTAAGGAGCGAAAAATGAGAGACAAAATTATGGAAATGTTCCCTGAAATTGAAATGATAAAGAATGCGGAACTGAAAGAAAAAACATACCGTTGTTTTGAAGTGGCAATGGAGCGGGGGGGATGGACGACCGTTGATTTGTATGAGATGCCGTTTACGCTCCTGATTCCGGAATGCAACGTCAAAATGGGGGAGCATGTCCGGGGCGTTACCAAAAGCGCCATCAACATGGCGGAAGCCTTCGCTGAAGTGTATGGCAACAAGATTCCCGTGGACATGGATATCCTTGTGAGCGGGGCGATTCTCCACGACGTAGGCAAACTCCTGGAATATAAACGGGAAGATGGAGAATTCATGAAAAGCGATAACGGGAAGCTCCTTCGTCATCCTTTCTCAGGTGCCATCCTGGCCGGGGAGCTGGGCTTGCCGGACGAAGTGGTTCACATCATTGCGGTCCATTCCAAAGAGGGTGACCACGGGAAACGTACTACCGAGGCCATCCTCGTCAACAAAGCCGACTTCGCGAACTTTGAACCTCTTCGCTGACGCTTTGCGTCAGCGACGTGCCCTGTGCGCCTCCAGCGCCTGTGTGCGGGTGCCAGGCAGCAGCCGATCATTCCCGGTGGCGGCGATCCGTCAGGCAGTGCAAGTGGCGGTGCAGCGGCTATTCCGGTCTCCCTCAACCCTTGTAGCCGGATTTGTTGGAGCAGGCGTAGGTGTTCAGAATGGAAATTGTGTCTTTCTTTTCCCAACTCGAACGCCAATTCCCCTGTCTCAAAATTGAACGTAATTCACTGGTAAAACGGGCTACCGGTATGGTAGGATAATGCCAACATCAAACAGAAACCGGGGGTAGAGTATGGAGAAGCGGATGTCCAGGATTCAGAACGAAAAGACCCAGACAACCCGATCTGCTGAAGGAACATTGATGGTTATTTCATTGAGGTGCTATGATGCTTGAGAATATTGTTAAGAAATTTACCGCTGGTCTTGTTGGTCTTGGTATGACTGCTGGTTTGTTAGCTGGTAATTTTACTAATTATGTTTTGCCTACTAAGGGTTTCTCAACAGAAATAGTTTTGGTTAATAATGATGTTATGCATTCTTATCCTAATCATAGTATGTTGTATACTGCTTATGATATTGATGGTAATGTTTTAGCTGAAGTTCCTGATTTTATGGCTACTGGTTCTAGGATGAAAACTAGTTTGTCTGAGTTGTTTCCTAGTGTTAATGTTGATGATATAGGTTTAGTTAAGGTTACTAGTTCTAATAAGAATGATGCTTGGGTTATTTATAGCAATGGTGATCAGAAGGCTATGGTTCAAGCTCCTACTGAGGGTTCTAGTGTTGTTGATAATCTTCATTTTGAGAATAATCTTGTTTATTGGAATTTTTTGAGTAATTTTGCTAAGGTTAATGATGATGATAGTGTTGTTCGTGCTGTTATTAATCCTAGCGGGGAAGAAGTTTATTTTGATGGTATTGTTAATGATTATGGTTTTGTTATGCCTAATTTTGGTTTTGGTGTTAGTGCCGCTAGTATTAATATGGATGATTTTTTTGGGGGGGTTGTTCCTAGTGGTGCTACTTGGATGAGGATTTATAGTGAGGATATTCAGCATACTGATTTTGGTGATTCTGTTACTCCTGTTAATAATCTTGTTGGTAACACTGTTTTTATGAAGACTAATGGCGAGTCAGGAGGGGCTTATGGTAATTCTGAGGCTTTTGAGGAGTTAATAATACCTCATATTGCTGATCAAACTGCTAATCCTGATCTTAATAAGCGTTATTTTTGGACAGGTCTTGTTTTTAATAATCCTAGTGATGTTTTTGTTAATGCTGTTATTCAGTATTATAGTAAAACAGGTGTTCATTTGGATGTTGATTCTAGTACTCCTGAGATTGATGATTATAGTTTTGTTCTTGATCCTTTTGGTAAGAAGGTTGATTTAATTTCTAATTTTGGCATGCCTGAGGGTGCTGAGTTTGCTCGTGTAGTTGCTGAAAAGCCTATTATGGGTGGGGAGCTTTTTGGAGGCGAACCTAGTGGAACTGCTAATTGGCCTATCATGGCTGGTGTTGGTTTATTATTGCCTGGAACTGGCGGTTATTTAGACAGCGTTACTGATATGAACACTCCTACTTTACGTTATCATTTGCCTTTAGCTGAGTCTAGAGCTTTTACTGATACTGAAGAAGGTTTGTGGACTGGTGTGGCTTTTGCTAATCTAGGTAAGAGAAATCAAACAGTTGTTCTTGAATACAAGACTGATTCTGGATTGGTTATTGGTACTCAGAATTATACTGTTAATAGTATGAGTAAACAAGCAATCACTGTTGAAGACTTGTTGAAGCTTGGCGGTTTGGAGGATATTCGTGAGCAAGTGGCTATGATTGATGTTTTAGCTAAGGAGAGTGTTGCTGGTTTTACTGCTAATTATGAGGTTAATCTTTATGCTTTGCAAGGTGGTAAAGCAGCGGGAACAGGTGCCCTTCCCCCATTTTCTGTACCACTGCTTATGAGAGTACCACAATTCATAACTTAA
>PFTO01000143.1 GCA_002789615.1 Acidobacteria bacterium CG_4_9_14_3_um_filter_49_7
ACTCAACTCTCAATTTCCGTGCCATAAAGTTATCCTAACGAACCAGCATCTTTTTGTCAACTGTGGTGAACCGACCCCATCTCCGATTGCTATCAAATATTCTTTAATCTGCTTTCCAAATCTTTACCAATTGCCCGCACTATTTTTTCGCTACCAAGAGAAGGTGCAAAAAGGTAGTTTCCGTATCCGTCGTCATGCCGCAATTCAAATTCTTTTCCTCTTGCTTTTAATATCCATCTTCTTGCACCAGGACCATCAATTTGAGATATTACGTCAACAAAGTATTCTTTTTTCAAAAACTGTATAAGTTTATCAAATCCTTCCCAATCAGAAATTGCACAAATATCAACTTCTAAAGGCTGATTTGGTTTCTTATTGAATAAAACTGGCTTCCTCATCAATCTACCTCGTAAGACCTAATGCAGAATCAACTGCAGCATTGGACCGTTGAGAACCTCCAAGCACATAATGCAAAACATCATCACCCCGCAAGCCTTGCTGATAGGCTTTACGAACAACGTCTTGCAATGTTTTCGGAGCAGGTAGAGCTTCTGCGGTTACCCTATCTGCCATGAGATCTCTTGCCTGAAGCTTAACCTCGTTTCTCATTTTAAAGGCTTGGAGAGCTTTTTCTTTTAGGGGGAGATTGGAATCAATTTTTGAAGGAATCGAATCAAGTTGACTATGATACCACTTTCTTGTTGCTTCATTGCTGAGGGTTCCGGATTTTAGTGCGCTCTTTGAGGCAACAGGGGAGCCAGGTGCAAAATCGTAGTTGAAAAGGCCGTAACCCCGGCACGGTTCAGCGTTTAAGCCTGGTTCAACCCCGATGCGACTGGCAAAAAAAGTGTGATAGCCCCCGATGCGGTTTTGGGATAAACTTGCACCTACGACCGGTGCGGCTGTCAGCATAAACATGGCCGCAAGCAGGAGCCATATCAGAATAAACCGTGTCTGCGGCCTGTATTTTGTTTTTGCATTGGGTGTCATCATGCTGGATACGTTACCATTTTCAGGGGATTATTACAAGATTTGAGCGGCTAAGAAAAAAAGAATACGTCATACATGAAGAATGGTTGAACTATGATGCGATTGGATAGGCTTTTTTTATACCCCATAGACGTGCATTTTCGGGGCTTTTTTGATGATGTGGTTTAACTTATCGAATTTATAGGATAAAGACTTGATTTTGGACATGCTCCCTGGGCGCTCCCTGATAGCACTCTGGATGCTCCCCGATACCTCCTGCTTTGGCTTATCACACTTCCGGTCAGTGGATTCTTTGCACCCGGAGTCCCGCACTACATCGTAAAGCGGGGAAATCGCAGACAGGCAAACCTGCGGTCCGAAACAGGGCGTCTTCATCCGGAAAGGCGACCAGCGTGCCTACCTGAACATCCTGAGAGAACAGGCTGAGAAAAAAACATCTCCATCTGGGAATTATTCAACCGTCCCATGAAACCGCAGAAACGGGCCCCCAAGGGCCCGTGGAAACGCAAGAAACAAAAGGGGGATAAAATTAGTATTGTGTTTCCGGAATTATTTATGTTTCGTTCCGTCTTTTTACGAATCTGCTCTGGACTTAAACTCAGACGCAAGTTCAAACCATTCCCCTTCACAATTTGATTGGAACAGGCATGAAAGAGAGGATGAAAATTACAATGGCGAGGATGGCCAGTTTTTTGCGGGTGGGGTCCAGTTCTTCCAAAGCATAGGGGAGGGCGGGGTGGCGAAGTCCGAGAATGAGGAGCAGGCCGATCCACAACAACCAGCCTTCATAGAAATAAGACAACACAGCCAGAACGCCGATGAGTGAGAATGAAATTCTGTTGGCCTTTTTGCCAAATACAGCGTAAGCGATGTGCCCACCGTCCAGCTGGCCAACCGGTAACAGGTTCAGTGATGTTACCAGCATCCCAATCCAGCCGGCGAAAGCGGTTGGATGGAGAAGTACATCACCTCCGGCCGGAACATGAGGGAAGAATACAGGTTCCAGGAGTGTGTAGAGAACGGGTTGCCCGAAGTTAATGAAACTCCCGGGGGCAGGGCTGACCATGATTATTCGCGAAAGGAACAAGCCGGTAATGAGTACCGGGACCGCTACGACAAACCCGGCGATGGGACCGGAAATGCCCACATCGAAGAGTTCCCGTTTGCCGAAAAATGGTGACTTGATGCGGATGAAGGCGCCGAAAGTGCCAATCAGGGTCGGGGCAGGGACAAAATAGGGAGGTGTCACCACAAGTCCGTATTTTCTTGCTGTGAGGTAGTGGCCCATCTCATGACTGAAGAGGATCGCCATCAGCGGAATGGAGTATGTAAGGCCACCAACCCAGAAACTGAAATTATAAATGGTGGTGTGGGTAGCGTAAAATTGCTCAAAGCCACTGCCGCCAATGAAAGTGGTGGTGATAAAGGTAAGGATAAAAAGTGTTGCACTCAACAGAAATTGCTTCCGACTCATGCCAGAACTGTAACACACGGGTGGGGATAAAGAAAGGATGAGCAATGAAGACAAGTGAAGCGTGAAGCGTGGGAATAAATTATCACTTTCTACTTTTTTCTTTTCATTGCTCACACGTGCTCTCTGAGGAGACAAACTTGAATAAAGAACAGGGATTAGCCTCTTTCTCTCTCACCTGTCACCCGTCACTCATCACTTATCACTTTTTTTCCTTCTCGCACAATTCCCAAGGATGGGCTACACTGGAGGCGTGGAAATGACAGATTGGTGACAGGTTAGCTCGGCGCCTGTAAGGGTGGAGAAATAAAATATGACGGGTCAGCAGTTTTTGTATCAGGAAAATCAACAGTATTTTGCCCAGTGTGGCCGGGGAATCGAAGAAATTACCGGTGAAGAATTGACGGAGTTGGGGGCAACAGGTGTGGAGCCAACTTACCGGGGCGTCCACTTTGCCGCTAAGCCGGGCGTTCTATACACCATCAATTACTGCGCGAGAATTCCGAGCCGCATACTGGCTCCCCTGGCCCATTTCGCTTGCCACACTGAAAAAGTACTCTACAAAAAGGCAATGGAAATTGACTGGTCCCGATTCCTGTCACCGGATCAGACTTTCGCCGTGTTTGCCAATGTTTCGGACAGCCAGATTAATCATTCCAAATTTGCGGCACTGCGACTCAAAGACGCAGTTGCGGACTTTTTCAGGGAAAAAACAGGCAGACGTCCCAGTGTGGACACACGGGAGCCTGATTTGTGGATTAACCTGAATCTTCGGGACAATTTTGCCACCATCAGTGTGGACACGTCCGGCGGTGCGCTCCATCGAAGGGGCTACCGAAAGTCGTCCGTGCTGGCGCCGCTTCAGGAAACCCTTGCCGCTGCCATTCTCCGATTTTCCGGCTGGAATGGGGAAACACCTCTGGTAGACCTCATGTGCGGTTCAGGCACCATCCTGGCGGAGGCACTGATGGCTTATTGCCGCGTTCCGGCAGGAATCCACCGGGAAAAGTGGGGTTTCCTCCGATTGCCTGACTTTGATGAAACCCTTTGGCGCAAGGTGAAGCAGGACGCGGATGGTCGTGTTCGGCCCTGTCCGGAGGGCCTGATTCAGGGTTCCGATGTTGATGGACGCGCTGTGGACGCGGCGTGTGAGAACCTGGACGAGATCCCCGGTGGCAGCATGGTTCAGGTAAGACGCAGAGATTTCCATGACCTGAAAGGATTCAAGAATGTCACCATCATCACGAATCCTCCCTATGGCGTTCGCCTTTTAGAACAAAACCAGGCGGAAATTACGATCCGGGAACTCGGCGATTTTCTCAAGCAAAACTGTACCGGCTCCACGGCCTGGATTTTGTGCGGCAGTATCGACCTGATGAAACACATTGGACTTCGAACCTCAAAACGGATCCCTCTCTTCAACGGACCACTGGAAACCCGGCTGGTAAAGCTGGACCT
>PFTO01000154.1:0-3944 GCA_002789615.1 Acidobacteria bacterium CG_4_9_14_3_um_filter_49_7
CTGAACTTTTCCGGATAAATAATCTACAATTCCTTATTTCGATCCCGGGCGGGAGCGAAACTTTAGTTGAGCGCACCAACCTGGGGATCGAGGAAGAACCGCTGTCGGCCAGATGGCGGTGCTTGCAACTGAAGCGCCGAAGGAATTGTACGTCGGTACATGACGACAAGCGGAGGGAGCGTAAGCCGGCAGATGGTCATGCACGGTTCTTCCAGTCAATAAGGAGAGGGGCGGTTGCATCATGACAGACATAGTTGCCATTTCCTTCAGTTGCAGTTCCCACGCTCCGCGTGGTGGGTGCCGGGGACGCAAAGGACTCACGGCTCCCGTGAAGGACTGCAGTGTTTCCGGTGTCCAGTAGGTGGCCGCACGCCACCGGGAACTGAAACTGAAACAAGTACAAAAAGCACAATGGCTTGCAAAGTTAGAAAATTTCCCTTCCCTTCTTTTCTTCACTCTTCACCCATCACTTCTGCCCAAACTTGTCCGTGTTCCTTTTTTCCTTATAATGGTAAGTGGAAGAATAAAGCAGGAGGATCGCATGAAACACATTGAGTGGAAAGGCAGGGCGTTGATTCTGTTGGATCAACGGAAGCTGCCCGGAGAAATTACCTTTGTCACCTGCAAAACACCACAAGACGTCGCCGCATCAATCCGGAACATGGTGGTAAGAGGAGCCCCTGCCATCGGCATCACTGCCGCGTATGCACTGGCTCTATCGGCAACCTTGAACCGGGACTTTCACGCGGACTGCCAACTTCTGCTGGCCAGTCGTCCGACCGCTGTGAATCTTCGATGGGCGGTGGAACGGATGCGAAAGCACTACGACGAAAACCACGGAACTCCCGACGCCATGGTGACCGAAGCGATTGCGATTCATCGGGAAGATATTGAAATGAACCGTAAGATGGGGGATTTCGGTGCCGCCCTTTTTGAAAAGCCGGTCACCATTCTAACCCATTGCAATGCCGGGGCCCTTGCCACCGGAGGATATGGTACAGCGCTTGGCGTAATTCGTTCTCTGTTCAGGCAGGAAAGGTTGAAGGAGGTATTCGCCGATGAAACCCGGCCCTACCTCCAGGGGGCGCGGCTGACTGCTTTCGAACTTGCTGAAGCCGGAATTCCCCACCGGGTCATTACAGACAACAGCGCCGGGTATTTCATGGCGAAGGGAGAAATTGACGCGGTGATTACGGGGGCAGACCGCATCGCCGCCAACGGGGATACCGCCAACAAGATCGGAACAATGATGGTGGCGGTCCTCGCCAATCATTTTGAAATCCCATTTTACATTGCGGCACCCTGGTCCACGTTTGATCTCTCTTTAGAATCCGGCATTGATATCCCAATTGAAGAACGGGGCCGGAATGAGGTGGCATTTATCAACGGGAAATCCATTGTCCCGGATTCAAGTCCTGTCGCCCATATCGGTTTCGATGTGACACCGGGAAGACTTGTTTCCGGTTTCATTACCGACAGGGGCATTCTGCATCCTCTTTTTCAAGAGGATACTGATTAACAAATATATTCGAATGGGTAGAAGGTAAGATTTGGTTTGAGCTTGAAAAGGAAAGATTTTCTGCCCTTTTTCTCCATCCACTTATATTCCATTCGCCACCTCGAAAACAAACAAAAATGATGTAACTACCCGCAATGATGACTGACTGCAGGATTCACAGGGAAAACTTTGGGAATGGGCCAGCGGTTGTTTTGTTTGACAAGGCCCGTGAAATTGCTATAATGACTACGTTTTGACTAAACATGGAGGTCAAGTAGCATGCAGATCACAGAGGTCAACGTAACACCCATCAACAATGAGAAGAAACTGAAGGGATTTGCTTCCATCGTCTTTGACAACTGCTTCATCGTCAGTGACATCAAGATTATTGAAACTGCACGGGGGGCCTTCCTGTCCATGCCCAGCAAAAAAGCTGCAAATGGCAAATTCAGAGACGTCGCACATCCACTGAACGGCGAAACCCGCAAGATGATTGAAGAACGGGTCTTTGAAACGTACGAGACTGTAACCGGACATCAACTTGGCACAGACCTTGCCGTGGAGGTCGAAGCTGAGACATTACCGGACACGCAAGAGCTGGAACCGGTTGAAAACAAACCGGAACTAAAGCTTGAAGCTGAGCCGGTATTGGAATCAGATCTCGATCTGGAACCGGAGGAGAAAGCGGACAAAGAATCGGCGGATACTTCCACCCTCTTGTCTGTAAAGGAATTCGGATACTGATTATAACTTGGGGAGTAGCCAAGTGGCAAGGCAGCGGGTTTTGGTTCCGCTATACGCAGGTTCGATTCCTGCCTCCCCAGCCATTTTGATTATTAAGAGGGATTGAATGACGAAAAAACAGCCTCTCAAAGTTTTCTCCGGAAATGCCAACCCGGAAATCGCAAAGGAAATTGCGAACTACCTTGGGATTGAACTGTCACACATTGACCTTGGCCGTTTCAGCGACGGTGAAATTTCCTGTTATATCCCGGACAATGTTCGCGGATCGGATGTTTTTTTCATTCAGTCCACCTGTGCCCCTGCCAATGAGAATCTCATGGAGTTGCTCATTGCCATTGACACTCTGAAACGCTCCAGTGCTAACCGGATCACAGCTGTGATTCCCTATTTTGGATATGCGCGGCAGGATCGGAAGCACAAGCCCAGGGTCCCGATTACATCGAAACTTGTGGCGGATCTGCTGGAACGGGCCGGCGTCTCGCGTATTCTTACCATGGATCTTCATGCAAACCAGATCCAGGGCTTTTTTGATGTTCCGGTGGACCACCTGTACAGTTCGGCAATCTTTATCGGCTTTATCCGGTCGTTGAACATCCCCGACCTCTGCGTAGTGGCCCCGGATGTGGGCGGCGCGGAACGGGCCCGGGCATATTCCAAGCGTCTGGAGACTCCCCTGGCAATTGTGGACAAGCGAAGGGAGCAGACCAACGAGTCGGAAGTCATGAACGTTGTCGGAGACGTAGATGGTAAAAATATTTTGATTATTGACGACATTATTGATACCGCAGGTACGCTGGTCAAAACGGCTCACGCTCTCGTTGAAAAGGGCGCCCGTTCCATCCGGACTGCTATCACCCACGGGGTGTTGTCAGGCCCTGCAATGGATCGCATAAACAAGTCCCATATCGAGAAGGTGTACATTACCAACACCATCCCGTTTGATAAGAAAAATGACCCGGAAGACCGGGTCCAGATCCTGTCCGTTGCCAACCTCTTCGGTGAAGCAATTAAACGGACCCATGAAGAAACGTCAATTAGTTCACTATTCATCTAATTTGGAGGAATACAATGAAAGAGTATATTGAAGTAGAGCCGAGAGAGCTTACAGGGAAAGGCCACAACAGACGGCTCAGAAAGCTGGGAATGATCCCCGGCGTCGTATATGGCGGAGACAGGAACCCACTGTCGATTTCCATTTCAGAAAAAGAGGTCTGGCAGATGCTCCACGCCGAAACCGGCTTGAACACCGTCAGGACATTGAAACTTGCCGGAACCGATCGGCACCGCACCGTAATGATCAAAGACTATCAGATGGATGCCATCACCCGTCATGTCATTCACGCGGATTTTCTGAGAGTGAATCCGGATCAGGAAATTGAGGTTTCTGTGCCGGTTAAGTTGAACGGTACTCCTTTCGGCGTCAAAACCGAAGGCGGTATGATGGATTTCGTTGCCCGTACCTTGAAGCTTGTCGCAAAGGTGGTCGAGATTCCCGCCAATGTTGAAGTGGATGTCACTGACTTGCGCATTGGGGATACGATCCGGGTTAAAGATCTTGATATTGAAAACGTCAGCTTTACCGAACACGAAGATACCGTTATCGTAAAAGTAGACGTGATGAGAATCTCTAAGGAACCGGTCGAGGAAGCAGAAGAATTGCTGGAAGAGGGAGAAAGAGAAGAAAAAGCAGCCGCCGAAACAG
>PFTO01000154.1:4047-6721 GCA_002789615.1 Acidobacteria bacterium CG_4_9_14_3_um_filter_49_7
CGAACCGGCAAAGTTCAAAGACAAGTTGAATTTTGCTTTTATCAAGACCCGACTTTTTGGAGAAGACGTGGTTCTGGCAAAGCCGTCCACATTTATGAACCTGAGTGGAAACGGCGTTAAAGATGCGTTGAATTACTTCAAAATTGGTACTGACCAGATGATTGTCTGTTACGATGATCTGGATCTCCCCTCAGGTAGTCTTCGAGTTCGGGAGAGGGGCAGCTCCGGAGGTCACAAGGGACTAGCACATATTATCAACGTGCTGGCAACAGATGAGTTTCTCCGCATCCGATTCGGGATTGATTCCCCACTTCGAGGCGACCGTCCCGGAGTCGACTATGTCCTTTCAAAGATCCCCAAAGAGGAACAGGAATTGTTTGAAAAAGCGCTTAAGAGCGCATATAATGCTTTTCATATACTTTTCGAGGAGCGTGACTTGAAAAAGGTAATGCGGCTTTACAATAAACGAGTCTAAGGAGGATTGGAATTTTGTCTATGCAAACAATCATTTACTTGATACCGGTTGGTGGGGTACTGGCTCTTCTATTCGCATTGTGGAAGTCAATGTGGGTAGCAAAGCAAGACGCAGGCAATGACACAATGAAGGAAATTGCCGGCCACATCCGGGAAGGTGCCATGGCGTTTTTGTCCCGCGAATACCGGGTTCTGGCACTTTTTGTCGCAGTCATTGCCATTCTCCTGATCATCGGCAATTACAGTAACACTGCCAGCAGCCCGCTGGTTGCCCTTTCCTTCGTTGTTGGCGCATTCTGCTCGGGACTGGCCGGTTTTTTCGGTATGAAGGTTGCCACACTGTCCAATGTCAGAACCACAAACGCGGCAAAGGAAGACGGGCTTGTTGCAGCACTGATGGTCGCCTTTTCCGGCGGCTCCGTAATGGGGATGGCCGTGGTTGGATTGGGTGTGCTTGGACTCAGTTCCCTCTTTATTATTTATCTCAAGATATTCCACTTTGACTTCCAGAGTCTCAGTGTTTTGAATCGAATTCTAGCGGTTCTCAGTGGATTTTCCCTGGGTGCCAGCTCCATCGCGCTCTTTGCGCGTGTGGGCGGCGGTATTTACACAAAAGCCGCCGACGTAGGGGCCGACCTCGTGGGGAAAGTCGAAGCAGGCATCCCCGAAGATGACCCCCGAAATCCGGCTGTTATTGCTGATAATGTCGGAGACAACGTAGGCGACGTCGCGGGAATGGGTGCAGATCTTTTTGAGTCCTATGTCGGCGCCATTGTCGGATCCATGGTTCTCGGTACCACTATGCAGCCAGCCCCGATCAATTTTGTAGTGATGCCCCTGGCTCTGGCTGCAGTGGGTATCATCGTATCCATTCTCGGCACTTTCTTTGTAAAAACAAAGGAAGGCGGAAATCCGCAAACCGCCTTGAATATCGGAACCTTCGGCGCAGGTGCCCTCATGGCAATCGCGTCCTACTTCATCATCAGCCATTTTGCCCCTGGAAACGCATTCAACATCTTCATTGCGGTTGTCGCCGGACTGGTTGCCGGTATCCTCATCGGGCTCATCACAGAATACTACACATCAGAATCCAAAAAGCATGCCCGTAATATTGCCAAAGATTCCCAGACAGGCGCCGCCACAAACATCATCAGTGGACTGGCAGTGGGTATGCGGTCCACTGCGGCACCCGTGATTGTTCTTGCGGTCGCCATTGTAGTTGCATTCAAATTCGCCGGTCTTTACGGGATAGCACTGGCTGCTCTGGGCATGCTGGCCACAACAGGTATCCAGCTTGCGGTGGACGCTTATGGTCCGATCGCCGATAATGCCGGTGGTATTGCTGAAATGGCACATCTGGACCCGGAAGTGCGGGGCATTACGGATAAACTGGATGCAGTCGGTAACACCACGGCAGCTATCGGAAAGGGCTTCGCCATTGGCTCCGCAGCGCTGACAGCACTGGCGCTTTTCAGCGCATTCAAACACACCGCCCATGTCGGCCCGATCAACGTGGATAATCCATACGTAATGGCTGGATTGTTCATTGGCGGCATGTTGCCCTTCCTGTTCTCCTCACTTGCTATGCATGCGGTTGGAGAGGCTGCATTCGAGATGATCGAAGAGGTTCGGAGACAATTCCGGGAAATTCCAGGACTACTGGAGGGGAAAGCCACCGCAGATTTTGCCCGTTGTGTAGACATTTCCACTGCTGCCGCTATTAAGCGGATGGTGTTACCGGGTCTGATTGCCATTGTCACCCCAGTCGTTTTTGGTTTCATAAGCAAGGAAATGCTGGGAGGCCTGCTCGCAGGCGTTACCGTCACCGGCGTACTGCTGGCCATTTTCATGGCCAATGCCGGCGGAGCCTGGGACAATGCGAAAAAGCACATTGAAACGGGTTCCTTCGGTGGAAAGGGCTCGGATGCACACAAAGCAGCCGTAGTGGGCGACACGGTGGGAGATCCATTTAAGGACACCGCCGGCCCGTCCCTGAACATCCTGATCAAATTAATGTCAGTGGTCGCACTTGTTATCGCGCCATTGCTCTGATATACTCTCGCAGTCCTTGGGAGCGGGAGAAACCTGCTCCCTTTAAAGCCATAAGGAGGTTTTAGAAATGAGTTTTTATGAAGCATTGATCCTTACTGTGCCTCATCTTACAGATGAAGAACAGGATCAGATTGCGGTCAGCTATACC
>PFTO01000174.1 GCA_002789615.1 Acidobacteria bacterium CG_4_9_14_3_um_filter_49_7
TCCGCTGGTTGTGCATGTGGCGCAACGGCCGGGTCCCGCAACAGGTCTGGCTACCCGGACAGAGCAGGGCGACCTTGAGATCGTTCTTCATGCCGGGCATGGAGAATTTCCCCGAATTGTACTGGCCCCCGGTACACTTGAAGAAGCTGTCATATTGGGCAGCAAGGCGTTTGAAATGTCAGATCGTTTCCAGGTACCGGTCTTTATTCTGACGGATCAGTATTTTGTGGACACATATTATGATATTGAACGGATGGACTTAAAGCCAGGTGACCCGAAGAATTTTGTTGTGCCCGCCAAAGAGGGATACTGCCGTTATCAATTAACATCAGACGGTATTTCCCCTCGGGCGGTCCCCGGATACGGTGATGGTATTGTGGTGGTAAGTGGAAACGAACATACTGAGAACGGCCACATCACCGAGGATGCGGAAACCCGGATTTTGATGAATGACAAGCGGCTGAATAAGATGGATATCATTCGCTCTGGGGCAATAGCACCCACAATCACGGGGAAACACGGCGGCGACACATTCGTCGTATGCTGGGGCTCGACATTTCCGATGGTTGAGGAAGCGGTCGCTTCTCTCGACCTCAACGTGGATATCATGCATTTTTCACAGGTGTACCCCATTGATGAGTCAGCAATAAAACAGTTGAGTCAGGCAAAACGGCTGATCATGGTTGAACAAAATGCCACAGGCCAGTTTTCCCGTCTATTGCGGGCATATTATGGTGTCGAGACTCATGAAAGCATCCTGAAATATGATGGGCGGCCTTTCTCGCTTGAGTACCTGATGACGAAACTTGAATCACTTACAACGGGGGGCAGGAAATGAGCAAATATCAGTTTGAAAAAGAAACAAAGGATATTCAGTGGTGTCCCGGATGCGGTAATTTCGGGATTCTCCGGATCGTAAAGGAAGTTCTATCGGAAATGGAACTGGACCCCACGCAGACCGCCATTGTCTCCGGAATCGGACAGGCGGCCAAATTGCCCCATTATCTGAACATCAACACGTTTCACTCCCTCCATGGCCGTGCGTTGCCCATTGCTACGGGACTGAAGACGGCAAATCCCGGACTGACGGTGATTGCCGAGGGTGGGGATGGCGACATGTATGGCGAGGGTGGCAACCATTTCATACATGCCATCCGGCGAAATCCGAACATCACAAACATTGTTCACAACAACATGGTCTATGGATTGACAAAGGGACAGGCGTCCCCAACCAGCAGAAAAGGGTTCAAGACACCTGTCCAGACAAGCGGTGTGGCTGATACTCCGTTCAACCCGCTGGCTGTGGCCATTTCACTGGGGGCCGGTTTCGTTGCGAGGGGCTTTTCCGGGCACGTGGACGAAACGAAGGAGATTATCAAGAAGGCTATACAGCACAAAGGGTATGCTCTGGTTGATATCTTCCAGCCTTGCGTGGTTTTCAATAAGGTAAACAGCTACAAGTGGTTCCAGGATCACGTAAGCTATCTTCCCGAGGATTATGATCCGACAGACCGGGCACAGGCACTTTCCTATGCGTTGAAGGAAGATGATTTCTCACTGGGTGTGCTTTACGTGGAGAAAGGCGGTATCCCGTTTGAGGACACTCTCGCTTCTAATCGAGATGGGCGAACACCACTGTTGGATTGCAAAGTAAACGAAAAGGAACTGAACAGCCTGATCGATTCATTCGCGTAAATTGAGGGACATCGCGAAAAGAGAAGTCTGAACTTTTTTTAAACTGGTTCAGATCTCAAGCCCGCTTTCGAGCCAGGAAGCAGGAGAGCAGAATGAGACTAGGCAGACATCTCCCAGTTTACGTTAAAGCAAATACAGGCTCTCCTCCCCGGATCCGCAGGGAGGAGTTTTTTAGTCCATGATCGGTTTTATATACTTGACAACACCTGTTTTCAGCGCAGCCTCTTCAACGGCCTCTGCCACGGCTTCGTGGAGTTTTGTGTCCAGTATGTTGGGTACCAGATCCCCGTCCATGGTGAAACTGGCGATAGTAGTAGCCGCGGCAATCTTCATCGCGTTGTTGACCCGGGTCGCCCGGGCCATAAGTGCTCCCTTAAACAGACCGGGAAAGGCTACTGCGTTATTGACGGAGCTTCCATCCGCGGCATAGGCGGCGCCGGCCGTCAGGGCGTCTTCAGGGTCGATTTCGGGGTTGGGATTAGACAAGGCGAGGATGACCTGTTTGGGCTGGACCATCTCGGGCTTGATCAAACCCGGGACCCCAGTTGTAGCAATGACAATTCTGGACTCTTTCATGACCCCGTCCAGATCAGTCGGTATGCCGCCCAGCGCCGCAAACCGTTCTTTTGCCTCCGGATTGATGTCGGTGCCGTACACCTGCTCAATGCCATAGGCCTTCAACAGCTTTGAGATTCCGATCCCGGCAGCGCCCAGTCCGACAATGCCAATGGTAGCCCGTTTCAGGTTCAGATAAGTGTACTGGGCAATTTTCATAAGGGCAGACAGAACGACAACTGCGGTCCCGTGCTGATCATCATGAACCACCGGGATGTCCAGTTCCGCGTCCAGCCGGTCTTCTATTTCAAAGCATTCCGGTGCCTTGATGTCTTCGAGTTTGATGGCGCCAAAGGTTGGAGCAATGGCTCTGACTGCCTGAATGATCACTTCCGGGTCTTTGTTTTCAATGAGAATAGGATAGCCGTTGACACCGGACAGTATTTTGAAGAGCAGGGATTTCCCCTCCATAACCGGCATCCCGGCTACCGCACCGATATCTCCCAGCCCGAGGATGGCGGTGCCGTTGGTTACGATGGCAACGCTGTTCTGAATGCCGGTGAACTGGTACTTGAGGTCCGGATCGGCCTCAATTTTTTTGCAGACTGAAGCAACTCCCGGTGTATACACAATGCTGAGGTCGTCAATTGTCTCCACTTTAACTCGGGGTCGAATCTCTATTTTCCCACCGAGATGGACTTCATTAACAACATCTTTAACTTCAATGAGGTCCACCCCCTCCATTTTCCGGATTTCGTCACAGATATGGTCAAAGGTTTTTTCTTCTGATACATACAGGTCAATGTCCCGGGTTTTAGTGCGTTTCCCCACATGAACGGTGGAGATTTCACCGAACAATGCGCCATATTCTCCCACCATTGTGGCAAAACGACCCAGAAAACCCGGCATGTCGTTAAACTTCAAACGGGTCCGTTTAATAATCTTGTTGCGCATGATCTCCTCCCCGGACGGCTTTCCGGCCGTCTCAGCAGTATCAATTATACGCTTTTTTTGACGATCTTTGCGTTTAAGCAGAGAAGTGAAGCGTGATGATTGAAGGGTTCAGAAAAGAAGGGACGGGCAAACTCCATGGCTTTTCTTTCCCCACTCACGCGCTTTTCTGAATCTTATCTGGGACTCAACCTCAACCTTCCATTCCTGTAAGATTTGTAGGAGTAGGAGTAGGAGTAGGAGTAAGGACAAGAAAAATCAGGAAAGTCTCAGTTGCCAACAGGCAACCGTGACTTGTGATTCGTTCGATTCCTGCGCCCTTGGCGTCTTTGCGAAAGAACTGTTCCTTCTCTGTCTTATCCGGACTCAACCTCGACTTTGTATTCCACTCAACCTTGGCTTCTGCCTCAATGATTCATGGCGGCAACGCCAATAATGGATGCGAACAGCAGGATCAGCACGACAATCCCGATGCCGATGAGCATCCAGATTAAGGATGCGATGCAGAAATTCTTCCGATTAATATTTCCGGTGGAGCTGAATGCCCACACGAGATACATGATGATATTGACCAGCGGAATTGCCAGAATAAGTATAGTTACAAACCAGTCCCCCACCGTCATTGGCCGGGTTTGTCCATTGTGTTCCATTTGTGACCTCCCTTTTTATCATCGCTTTATGAGATTCATTTTATTGTACGATGAACAGGTCAACAGGTTTCCTGCGGGAATTTGGAAATTGGACGAATTTGAGAGTTGTGTGATAAGATGAACCAGGATTTTATGATGGAGGAAATGATGAATAGAGAAGCGCTGGGCATGATTGAAACCAAGGGTCTCATCGGGTCAATTGAAGCAGCGGATGCAATGGTCAAAGCGGCCAATGTTGTACTGATTGGGAAGGAATACATCGGCGGCGGTTTTGTTACCGTTATGGTACGGGGAGACGTTGGCGCCGTGAAGGCAGCTACCGACGCGGGCGCAGCTGCGGCACGCCGGGTTGGCGAGCTGATTTCGGTCCACGTGATTCCGCGCCCCCATGGAGATGTAGAGACGATTCTGCCGGGGTATAAGGCTGTAAAAAAGGCGTAGAGCTGAACAATGAATCAATTGGATGAGGTCTTCGCCCGCCTTGAAGAGGCAGGGAAATCCATAGAGGCGTACACCCAGGAACAGGTGGACCAGATGGTTCGCTCGGTCGTTGACGCCGGTGCGCGGGAAAATCGTCGGCTGGCTGAGTTGGCGGTTTCTGAAACCGGATACGGCAGAGTGGCGGACAAGATGGTCAAGAATGAGCTGGCCACCACGATTCTCTGGGACTCCATCAAAGACGAAAAGACGGTTGGAATTATTCGGGAAGATCCGGCTCGGAACATATGGGAAGTTGCCGCGCCTGTCGGTATTGTTGCGGCTGTGGTTCCATCCACAAATCCAACTTCCACAACTCTGTACAAGGCCATTATCGCGTTGAAAGGCCGAAATCCTGTCCTGTTTTCTCCCCATCCCTCAGCAAAAGGATGCATCGGTGAGACGGTGAAGGTAATCCAGAACGCACTGAAGCAGGCTGGAGCACCGTCAGACGCGGTTCAGATCCTGGAGAATCCCACCATCGAATTGACCAACGAAATGATGCGTCATCCGAAAACCGGTGTGATTCTGGCCACCGGTGGGTTGGGCCTCGTAAAGGCGGCTTATTCTTCCGGAAAACCCGCCTACGGCGTCGGGCCGGGGAATGTGCCGGTGTTTGTGGAACGATCTGCCGAGGTGGAGAAGGCGGCCAAAGATGTTGTTGCGGGAAAATCCTTCGATAACGGCACTGTCTGCGCTTCCGAGCAGTCGGTGATTGTGGATCGGCCCATTGCCGACCGGATGCTGGATGCATTCAAGCGAAATGGCTGTTACGTTGTCAATAATGAGGAAAAGAAGAAACTGGAACAGGTCATAGTGACCCCCAAGTTTACTGCGAGCCCAAAGATTGTGGGGAAAGATCCGGCTGTGATAGCCGGGATTGCGGGCTTTTCCGTGCCGGAAGATACCCGGGTGTTACTGGTACCAATGGATGGAGTGGGGAAAGAACATCCCCTGTCCATTGAGAAATTGTCCCCGATTCTGTGCTTTTATGTGGCAGACGGCTGGCAGGCTGCCTGTGAACTCTGCATGCAGTTGTTGGACTTCGGCGGGCTGGGGCATTCCCTTGGTATTCATTCCAGAAACCTGGACGTGATCCGTGAATTCGCGCTGAAGAAACCCGCTTTCCGGATACTGGTCAATACACCCACTACACACGGGGCCGTGGGCTACACAACCCGGTTGATGCCCTCCATGACGCTGGGTTGCGGGACTTTCGGCAACAATATTACTTCTGAAAATATTACCGCAAAACATATGATCAATGTGAAACGAGTTGCCTTTGAAACCAATCCGGTGAATCCCGGAACCGAATCCCCGCTGCAGGTGGGCGGTTCGTCCGGCCTGGTTGACATCATTGACCGGAAACTTCAGGGTCGCGTGGTTGCAGAAACGCCGCACGATGTGGTTGATTTTGTGTCGGAACGGGATGTAATGGACGCAGTGAGAGAAGGTCGGAAAATACTTGTTTCCTCCCGAACGATGATCACACCACTGGCGAAGGATACTGCCCGGGAGCATGATGTTTTCAGGAAGGTGGACTGATGGACAGACGAGACGTTGTGTACCGGATTACCGAGATTATTTTCAAGCACCTGGGTGATTCTGCAAATCCTGAAATCGTAAAACAGATTGTGCGGGAACTGATTACCTCTGTTCCCATCGGTGCGGATGGCGGCGGAGCCCCGGTTTTAAGTGCCGCGCCTGCAGAGGGTCAGACTGCTATCATTACCGCTTTCGGGAAAAGCAAGCCTGGAATTGTAGCCGGAATCACGGGTATTCTGGCGGAAAAAAACGTGGACATTACCGATATTACTCAGACCTTACTGGGTAAGAATTTCGCCATGATTGTGATTGTCAATCTGGTGGAGTCAAATTGCAGTTTTTCGGAATTGAAGGAAATACTGGCAAAGAAAGGCGAAGAACTGGGTGTCGGTATCTTTTCACAGCACGAAGAACTGTTCCAATTTATGCACAAGGTGTAATCACCGAAAGTGCTCAGGGAGATCATCGTTAAATGCTTGGCAGTTTCAGTTCAAGAGAGATTCTCGAAACCATTAAAATGATTCAGATGGAACATCTGGATATCCGCACTACTACCATGGGGATTTCTCTGTTTGATTGTATTTCTTCCACTGTTGAAGAAACAAAAACCCGGATTTATGACAAGGTAATGAAATACGCCGGAAACCTGGTGCAGGTAGTCAATGGCATTGAAGAGGAATTTGGTATACGGGCCGCCAACAAGCGAATTTCCGTTACGCCGGTGTCCTTGACCGGTGGTGTTTCGATAAACCGGGATGGTTTTGTGGAAATTGCAAAAGCACTGGACAAGGCCTGCGAAGAAATTGGCGCGGATTTTCTTGGTGGATATTCCGCCCTGGTGCAGAAGGGGGCCAATCGGGTGGAGGAAGAATTTATCCGGTCTATCCCCCAGGCATTGGCAGAGACAACTCATATCTGTTCTTCTGTTAACGTTGCGTCCACCCGGGCCGGTATCAACATGTGCGCGGTTCGGGAGATGGGAATAATCATCAAGGAGATGGCACAAATCACGAAAGACCGGGGTTCGCTGGCCAATGCCAAATTTGTTGTATTTGCCAACGCGGTGGAAGACAATCCCTTCATGGCAGGGGCGTTTCATGGGGTGTCGGAACCGGAATGCGTCATCAATGTTGGTGTAAGCGGCCCGGGAGTGGTAAACCATGCAGTCAAGGATGCCGGACCTGTGGACCTCGGTTCCCTTTCAGAAATTATCAAAAAGACGGTTTTCAAAATTACGAGAGCCGGTGAGCTGATCGGCAGGGAAACGGCCCGGAGACTGGGCGTACAATTCGGGATTCTGGATCTGTCACTTGCGCCAACACCGGAGCCGGGGGATTCCATCGGAGAGATTCTGAAAAATATGGGCCTGGGACAGCCGGGGGCACCGGGAACAACCGCGGCGCTCTCCCTGCTGACCGATGCAGTGAAAAAGGGTGGTGTTATGGCATCTTCCTACGTGGGCGGAATGTCCGGAGCTTTTATTCCGGTTTCGGAGGATGCGGCGATGATTGAAGCCGTCAAAATCGGGGCGCTGACCCTTGAAAAAATGGAAGCCATGACAGCCGTCTGTTCGGTGGGTCTGGATATGGTGGCGGTTCCTGGGAATACGTCGGCATCGACGATTTCCGGCCTCATTGCCGATGAAATTTCCATTGGTGTGGTCAATGGGAAAACCACTGCTGTCCGTGTAATTGTTCCCCCGGGAAGCAAAGTCGGAGATGTCGTGGATTTCGGTGGACTGCTGGGAATGGCCATTGTTCAGGACGTTAACAAATTTTCCTGCGAGCGGTTTATTCAGCGGGGCGGCAGAATCCCGGCTCCCATCACCAGTATGCGGAACTGAAATGTCGGAGCAGCATCTTATAGAGCGAATGAAAAATGGCGATGAAGAGGCCTTTACCCAGTTTTTTGATCAATATCGGAACACCATTTATAACTTCGGAATTCGTTTCTGTGGAAACCCGGAAGATGCCAGTGATATTTTACAGGAAACCCTGATCAATACCTTCAAGTACATTCACAATTTCAAAGGAAACGCCAAGCTGACCACATGGCTGTATCGGGTGGCTTCCAACGCCTGTCTTCAGAAGCGCCGTAAGGAGAGTGGGATGGAGAGCAGTCTGGACCAGTTGCTGGAAACTTCCCATGAAGTGGGAACTGACAGTAGCTTCCATCCCCAGGACAAGCTGGAGCAGAAAGAAGCAGCAAAAGTGATTGAAGGCGCTATTTTGAAACTCCCGGCAGATTATCGAATCCCTTTTCTTCTCAGAGAAGTGGAACGGCTTCCCTATCAGGAGATTGCAGACATTCTGGAAAGCACTCTTTCCAATGCCAAAGTACGGGTGCACCGTGCAAGACTGATGCTCCGGGAAATGGTGACAGAATATTTCAAAGGGGCCTCCAGTGAAATGTAAAGAAATTCTGGATATACTTTCTGATTATGTGGATGGAGAATTGGCTGATGAACAATGTCACCGAATTCAGGAGCACTTGAAGGGATGCCCGGGTTGCCTGGAGTTTGTTGAAACGTTCCGACGGAGCCTCGAGATTGCACATGACCTGGACGAAAAACACCCGTCAGAGGATGTCTGCTTATCCGTTTTGCAGGCGTTCAGAAAATCATGCGAGCAGAAGGACAGCTGATTCTTATTTTGCAACCCTCACATAGTCCGGTATAATCACACCAAGAAAGAAATAGGATGACCATGAAGAAGAACAGGTTTTTGCGTAACATGGCTGGATTCCTGCTGGTGATTGTCGCGCTGGGGGGAATGATTCATTTCTATCCCCCACCAGCTGAAAAGCGCGCCATCTGTACCGGCCCGGAACAAGTGGTTTCCCGTTCAAAGGAGCTTCTGATAAAGATACTCTCAGGGCAGGGAGATGAAGCGGAGAAAAAACTTGTTTACAACCGGTTGAATCACTTTGGAAATCCTGTTGCGGTTTTCAACCTGAACATGAAGCCGATCCTGTGGAATGAATCTGCTACAGACTTTGAGGGCGAGTACACGGACACGTTACCTGTGATTCAGGATGGTGCCAAGATTGGGACAGTCGGTGTGGTCCAGGGCCATCAACGGGTGGCAGGAAGAAGCAGTCCCAACGGTTCATTGGCGCTTTTACTGGCTCTGGCGCTGCTCGGCCTTATTGCAGTGGGGAGCCAATGGGCGGCAACCCTGTTCGCACTGCTTCTTCTGGCACAAATCGTTATTTCTCCATTGCCTGCTTATCTGTTTCTGTTTGCCGGAACACTTCATCTGAGGAGCCGACGCCTTTCCGCATTTCAGCATTGGCTGAACCCACTTTTTGCCGGCTTCATGGCTCTTTTTTTTGTTGTTCTTTTTCAGCAGGGATTCAATGCGTTCCGCTTTTATGATGCACTGTATCATTCTCCGGCGCTGTCAATCCTTGGATTGGCCTGGCTGGCAGGCGCGTTTTTTTCTTCCACGCGTCTTCACTGGCTCTCTGTCCCCATCCTGTTGTCCACACTTTTCTTTTCTGTGCCGGCTTTCATACTCTGTTCGTTGGTTGGAGCGGTTGCTTATCTGTTCCAGCGTATGGAAAAACCGTGGCACTCGGTCTTATTGATTTCAACCGTTGCGGTCCTGGTCCTTGCGACACTGTATGGAGACACATGGTTTCGCATGAGGAAACTGGTAGAACTGAGTGAGACTGAATCACCGAAACTTGAGGGTCAGGCGTTTCAGGATCTGAATCACTATCTCGGGATTGCGGAAGAGGAAGGGTTCCGAGACTTACTGGATTACCTGAGGTCCTCGGGCCTGGTGGATTCCAGATATGATTTTGAAGCGGTTTATTTCAATCAGGTTGGAGAAATTCTCAACGTCTATTCAAGGGGGATACCCGAAGTATTGAGTCTTCCCGTAGAACATTCTGTCGAGACCTTGTCTGCTGGAATAGGGGGCCGTCGCGTGGTGGCCGGAACTGCACCATTCAAGTATGGAATTTTGTCCTTGCGCTTATCTGCGGATCTCTACACATTGCCTTTTATGAAGCCGGGAGGCGTTTACAGCGGTAGCTTTCAGGTTCGCCGGTCAGGCGGAAAGGAAGTGGTCCAAATTGTGACCTCCGGCGTTTTTCAGGTTCTCTCCGATCTCGCCTTCCTCATTCTTCTGGGGATGATCCTGTACGTCAGCTTTTCAAGGATGTCTGAACCCGGCACCCGGGGGTTGTTTGCCCGGACGGTGTTGGGCCAGTTTGCGGTCTTGACCGGTTTTCTCACTTTGGTGGGCATTTTGCTGATGTTTCAATCCCGATCCTTTACCCGCAGTGTTTCCAAGGAGGGACTTTACCGTACAGCTGATATCGCCAGTCGCCTGCTGGAGCGTGATGAGACATTGATTTCAGATAGTTATCTTGGTTTCCTGAAGACTTTGAGACATGGGAATTATTCCCTATACAGTGAAGGACTTGTGGCATTCAGTACGAACCACCTGCAAGCCCCGGTGCTACTGGACTACCCGGTTTACCTTAAGTCAACGATGTCTGAAACAAGGGAACCGTTCTTTGAAGGCGGGTTTCTGTACATTCCCCTTTCCCTCAGCCGTTATCCGGCCGGCGTTCTCCAGGTCCGGCCTATCGGCAGTTGGGAAACTGTCCCTTTTCTCAATGGTGCCAGGGCCTTGATGGTGGTACTGGTGCTTTTTCTCCTTGCTTCTTTCCTGATTTCCGCTTTTCTCACTCGAAAAATTGTGGACCCGATTTTATCATTGGCCGATGCCTCGGAGGGTATTTCCCGGGGTGATTACAATGTGGACATTCACTACGATCATGATGATGAAATGGGAACCCTGGTTTCGACCATGGAAGAAATGGCGCTTTCACTGAAGAGCCAGCGGCTCAACCTGGAAGCCTTGCTGGCCAATGTTTCATCGGCTGTGGCACTTGTTGGGAAGGGGGGGGAAGTCGTCGCATCCAACCCCCTCTTCGGAAAATTACCTCCACAGGTGACAAAGGGACTGCTGGTAAGAGAAGGACTGTTCAAAACTGACCTCGTACTTCACGGAAGGACCTACCAGGTTTCCACCGTGCAACTTGAGAACAAAAACCATGTTGTAATCGTAGACGATGTCACCGAGATTGTCCGGGCCAGTCGATTATCTGTCATTGGAGATATGGCTCGCCAAGTTGCCCACGATATTAAGAATCCACTGACGCCCATTCGGTTGAATGCGGAGTTGCTGGAGTCAGTGGCGAAAAAAGACCCGGGGAAATTAGCGGAGACGATTCCCCGTGCGGTGGAAAATATTCTTAAGAAAACGGAAGAACTGAAAGCCATATCGGCGCAGTTTTCGGATCTTGTAAGAGCTTCCCGAAGTTCTGAGGGAAGGCTCCGACCGATTAAATTGAAAGAATTTGTAGCGTCTCTGGCAGAAACATACCCGAACATATCCGTGGAGATAACCGGTCCTGATATTGCGGTGAAGGGAGACAGCTTGAAGTTGACGAGGGTATTGGGGAACCTTCTGGAAAATACATACAGTTTTGCAGGGGAATCAGGAGAAGTGAGAATAGATATCCATCAGTCCGGAACAAAGGCCATCCTGGAGTACCGAGACAATGGTAAGGGGATAGCTACTGAAAACGTGGGGAAGGTGTTTGAGCCCTATTTTTCCACGAGGGAAAGTGGAACGGGACTGGGGTTGTTTATTTCAAGAGAATTCATGCATGAAATGCGAGGTGAGATAGAAGCCATTTCCTGCGAAGGTGGTGCGCATTTCCGTATCACTTTGAATCTGGAAGGGATTGATGATGTTTCAAGCGATTCTGAATGACAGATTCAGTGGCTCCAGTGTGCTTCTTGAAAAAACCCTGGATTGGCTGTCGTCTGAAGTGGCCTCAGGAAATGCGATTTCTGATGCTGCTCTCCACCAATTGCGGGAAGTCCACAGCGGGATGGCCTGTTTTGTCAATCTTCAAAGATTTTTTTCAGAAAACAAGCTTTCAGAGAAATCCCTGAACAAGTTTCGCGGGCGAATTGCGGAGGAAGAACATGGCATGCTGGAATCGTTTTGCAGGTCTTTCCCCGAAGATATGAACCGTGTGTCAGTCTACAGCTGTTCCGGGATGGTACTGAAAGCGCTGACAATGTTGGAGCGTTCTCTCGAAGTGGATGTGGCATTGTGCGCCCCTGATGGGGAGGGGCAGGTCATGGCCGAATCGTTGGCAAAGATTCCAGGTGTGGTTTCTTCTCTTTGGGGGGATGGGCCTTACTTCAGCCGGGTGCTGGAAACGCAGGCTGTCGTTCTGGGGTGTGATGCCATCAGTCCCAACTGGTTGATAAATAGAAGCGGCACGGGGGCCCTGATTGCAATTGCAGCCGGATTAAAAATTCCCGTGTATCTTGTCCGGGGCCCGTTGAAATTTCTGACTGACGATGAGCTCCTGGAATTGTCGCTGAAACAGGGTATAGATGTCCCGGCAGTGGCCAGCTCCGATATCAGATGGGAGAACCCGCTGTTGGAGGTGGTGGGTATCGGGGATGTCATTGTCCCGTAAATAGATAGTTTATGAAAATTGAGTGAAAGGTGACATAAAGAGGTGTACGGACAGGAAAAGATGGCCCGTGCTGTCGACTCCGGTGTTTCTTTTATTCAGCGCTTAAAACTTAGCATCAACATTCGGCTGGAGGCTATACTTTTTTGCGAAAGTTGATATCCACAGTGAAACGCATGTTTCTCAGGTCCACATCTTTCGGTACTTCAATGGTGATGGGAAGGGAATAATGATACCGGTCAATTCTGATAGGATTTCCGGGGAAAGCTTGAATGCCGTCATCAACTGAGGCTTCAGGATCTGCCTTCTCATCCATAACTTCTGAATCTGCGGATAGTTCTTCCACTTCCATGTTGGCGGAATCGACAGATTCTTCCAGTAACTGGACTTCATAGGAATTTGACAATTCATCCCCTTTCAATTCCTCCAGGTCGGCGGAAAAAGAGTCAGGATAGGGAAGATCTGACAGCGAGATAGAATCATCCATCTCCTGGACATAAATGTCGTCTATTTCTGAGATGGGGTCATCTTCCTGTTGGGCCAGGAATTCCTCTGCCGCCAGCTCTTCCAGTTCCACGTCATATTTTTCCGAAATATTCAACAGGACGATCCGCGCAATTTCACGCAGGGTTTCCACTACACCTTCACCGGTGATCGCAGAAGTTTCGAAGTGGGGTACGTTGAACCGATTCACTTCTTTATTGAGGATTTTTACACCCAGAATATTATCAAGATCCCGCTTATTGTATTGAATCACGTGGGGGAGCTCTTCCAGTTCAAAGCCCAGGGCCCGGAGATTGGAAATCAAATTGCCAAAACTGTCGATGTTGGCCTGGAGCATGTCTTTCTGAGAGTCGGCCACAAATACAATGCCGTCTGCCCCTTTGAGCACCAGCTTGCGGGTGGCATCATAAAACACCTGGCCAGGCACGGTATAAAGCTGAATCTTGGTGTTCAACCCCTTAATCTGACCCAGCTCAATAGGAAGGAAATCAAAAAAGAGGGTACGGTCGGTCTGTGTGGCAAGGGAGACCATTTTCCCTTTCTTACTTCTCGGAATATGTTTGTAAATATGCTGCAGGCTGGTGGTCTTTCCGCACAAACCCGGCCCGTAGTAAACAATTTTCACAGTCACTTCACGAGATGTATAGTTAAAATTAACCATCTTTTTCTCCTTGCAATAATGTATCATATAACTGCAATTATTCCAAAAAAAACCATAAAAAAACTTGAATGAGCGCTCATTCAGTTTTATAATGACTGTATCTGAAAATCTGTAAGGAGGATGACATGCGTGACGCAGTGATTGTTGCCGCCAAACGAGTCCCGATTGGGCGCGGCAAAAAAGGTCTGCTGGCCATGGCGAGGCCGGATGATCTCCTTGAAAAGGCCATTACCGGATGCCTGGCGCAGACAGGTGAGTTTGACTATAAACAGATCGAGGACGTCCTCATCGGGTGCGCCTTCCCGGAAGCTGAACAGGGAATGAATGTGGGCCGTATCGCATGCCTGATGGCGGGATTGCCGGTGGAGGTCCCCGCAGCGACAATCAACCGGTTCTGTGGATCCGCCATGACTGGCCTCCATGCTGCCACCCATGCCATCATGAGCGGCGCCGGTGACATTTTCATCGCAGGCGGATGTGAGAGCATGAGTCGGGTTCCCATGATTGGGAATAAATTTTCCCCGAACCCACGATTTATCGAGTGCGATGTTCCAAACCCATTTGTTCCCATGGGGGAAACGGCGGAGAAAGTCATAGACCGCTATGACGACAAGTATGACCTGTCCAGAGAGGCACTGGACCACTTCGGTTATGAAAGTCATATGAAGGCCATCGCCGCTCAGAAGGAAGGCAAATTCAAGGATGAAGTCATTCCGTTGATGGTCAACCCCAAAAGCGGTGAAGTTCACATCTGGGAAGAAGGGAAAGAAGTACCCAAGGGTTTTGTTCTCATGGACAACGATGAGTGCCCGAGGGCGGATACCTCCATGGAAGTTCTGGCAAAACTCAAGCCGGTTTTCCGGGTAACGGGACGCTGCACGGCGGGGAATTCTTCTCCCATTTCCGATGGCGCATCTGCCATGATTCTCATGTCATCGGACAAGGCAAAGGAACTCGGATTGAAGCCCCTGGCTCGGGTCAAGGGAACCGCAGTTCGTGCACTGGAGCCGGAAGTGATGGGGCTGGGCCCGATTTATTCATCCAGAAGATTGCTGGAGCGTGCCGGGTTGGCAGTGGGTGACATTGACTTATGGGAAATCAACGAAGCATTCGCAACGCAGTCTATCGTATCCATTGGAGAGCTGGGGATTGATCCGAAACTAGTGAATGTAAATGGTGGCGCCATCGCACTGGGACATCCCCTCGGCATTTCGGGAACCCGGATACTGACCACCCTTCTGTATGAGATGATTCGCAGGGACGCAAAACTGGGCATTGGAACAATGTGTATTGGCGGCGGCCAGGGCATTGCAACCCTGCTGGAACGGGTTTAACCGTAAGAGAGAATGTGAGGTAAGTCATGAAAAGAAAGATTAAAAAAGCGGCAGTAATCGGCTCCGGCGTGATGGGAAGCGGTATTGCGGCCCATCTGGCAGGTGCCGGGATCCCCGTTGTGATGCTGGACATTGTCCCGAAGGATTTGGAGGAAGGGCAGAGCCGCAGTTCAATCGCGGAAACATCCAAAAAGCAGCTCCTGAAACAGAAGCCCTCTCCGATTTTCAATAAAACGGTTTTGAAGCTGATCGAAACCGGAAACCTGGAAGATGACCTGGACAAATTGAAAGATTGTGACTGGGTTGTGGAAGTAATCGTTGAGAACGTAAACATCAAGAAGATGTTGTTCAAGAATATAACTCCCTATCTGAATGAGGATGCCATTCTGTCATCCAACACCTCCGGTATCCCAATCAAATCGATGACGGAAGATTTTGAGGATGGACTGAAGAAACGCTTTCTGGTAACGCATTTCTTCAATCCTGTCCGTTATCTGAAACTTCTGGAACTGATTCCAGGTGAATTGACAGATCCGGACCTGATGGATTTCATGAAGGATTTCGGTGAAAATACCCTGGGCAAGGGAGTGGTCCTCGGAAAAGATACACCGAACTTTGTGGGTAACCGAATCGGTGTATTCGCTCTGGCAAATGCTATGCGGATTGCACTGGAGGACGGGCTCACTCCCCAGCAGGTGGATGCTGTTCTCGGTAAAGCCATGTCCCGTCCCGGCAGTGCCGTGTTCGGAACCAACGACCTGGTTGGAATTGATACCATGGTCCATGTGGTCAAGAATTCCTATGAGGCCCTTGTCAATGACGAAATGCGGGATACCTTCGAGATGCCTGAATTTATTGAGAAAATGATGGAAAAGGGCCTGCTGGGCCGGAAAGTCAAGAAGGGATTCTTTACCCGCGATAAAGATAAGCAGAAGCTTCAACTGGATCTGGCCACCATGGAATATGTGCCTGCGGAAAAACCGGACTGGAAATGCATCAAAAAGGCAAAAGAGGTTTCCGATCCAGGGGAAAGAATTAAAGTAGTCATCAGTACCGATGACCCCGGCGGAAAGCTGGCATGGAAGAACACGGCATCTACTCTCATTTACTCCCTGAACCGTCTCGGAGAAATCGCTGATGATATTGTCAACATTGACAACGGCATGAAGTGGGGATTCAACTGGGACCTGGGACCGTTTGAAATCTGGGATGCCATTGGCGTGAAGGAATCCGCCGAGCGGATGAAGGCAGACGGTTATGATGTGCCGGAAAAACTCAATATTCTGCTGGAAAACGGAGAGACCTTTTACAAGACTATCGACGGGGACCGTTACTACTTTGATCTTATCAAAAAGGATTACGTGAAAGTTCCCGTTCGGGACAACGTAATCTTCCTGAACAAACTGAAATCCACCGGCAAAGTGCTGGCGGAAAACGAAGGTGCCGATATCCTGGATCTCGGCGACGGTGTGATCTGCTGCAGCGTCCATACCAAGATGAACACTGTGGATGACAAGGTTATTGAAATGCTCAACCGTGCCGTGGATATGGTGGAAGACAGGTACGAAGCCCTGGTGATCGGTTCCCAGGCCCAGCATTTCGGTGCTGGCGCCAACATTTTCATGCTCCTCCAGGCGGCTGAGGAAGGTCGCTGGTGGGAAGTGGAAGAAATCACACAAGCCTTTCAGAACGCAAACATGCGGCTGAAATACTGTGAAAAACCGGTTGTAACAGCACCTTACGGCTTAACCCTTGGCGGTGCCTGCGAGATCACCATGCATGGCCATCGCGCCGTGGCTGCGGTGGAAACCTATATTGGATTGGTTGAAGTCGGTGTCGGGCTGCTTCCGGCAGGCGGCGGAACGAAAGAACTGTTGATTCGGACACTCAATG
>PFTO01000114.1 GCA_002789615.1 Acidobacteria bacterium CG_4_9_14_3_um_filter_49_7
GGCTATGGACCGGGCCATGGAGGCGGGGCTATGGACCGGGCCATGGAGGCGGGGATTGACGATGTGGGTGTGGGAGTTCTGTTTGGTCTGGCCGATTACCGCTTTGAGATTATGGCCCTGCTTCAGCATGTCCATCATCTGGAGGAGAAGTTCGGAGTGGGTCCACACACCATCTCTATGCCCAGGATTGAGCCGGCTGAGGGTTCGGATCTTTCCCTGCACCCCCCCCACGCAGTGGATGACAATGATTTCAGAAAAATCATCGCAATTCTTCGGGTTTCAGTACCCTATACCGGAATGATTCTCAGTACCCGTGAAACGGGCAAAATGCGGCGCGAGGCTTTTTCTCTCGGTATTTCCCAGGTCAGCGCCGGTTCAAGGACCAATCCTGGCGGATACTCAGAAGATGATTCTGGTGCGCAGTTTTCACTGGGGGATCACCGGAACCTGGACGAAGTAATTGCCGATATTGCAGGTCATGGCTATGTGCCATCGTTTTGTACCGGATGTTACCGGCTGGGCCGTACAGGGGCTGATTTCATGGACCTTGCAAAACCGGGACTGATTCAACTGTACTGCCTTCCCAATGCGTTGACGACCTTCAAGGAGTACCTGGAAGACTACGCGACACCAAAGACCCGCACGGCTGGTGAGGCCGTTATCGCGGCTCAACTGGCAAATATTCCGTCCGATGAAGTAAGAAAGAAGACAATTCATAACCTTGAGGAAATAGAATCGGGTAAGCGGGACCTCTATTTGTAGGAGGGATTGCAATGGCTGATGATAAGAAATCGGAGGAGGAGCTGGCTGGGATCCATACCCTGCAGGCAAGGAAGAATTTTCCGTTGTCTTGTGGCATACCGTTTCCCGAACTGATTCATTCTCTTTTTCAGGTAAAACTGGCTTGTCTTGAAACCAACCATCGACTGGGATATTTGCCTGAACATGTCTATGCCCCATGCCGGGAGGCGATCCGGGAAGGCCTGGACGGAAAACTGGACGGGTATTTTGATGTTTCACTTTTCCAGGGCGGTGCCGGAACCTCTCTTAACATGACTGTAAACGAAGTTACGGCAAACCGGGCATTACAGATTTCAGGGAAACCTGTTGGGCAGTGGGACAGCATCCATCCGATTCTCCACGTAAACCTCCACCAGTCCACCAACGACGTGGTTCCCACTGCCGGTCGTGTCGCGGCAATTGCCCTGGTGATCCGGCTGGAAAGGGCAGTGTTATCTCTGCAGGAGGCTTTGCAACGAAAAGAGAGCCAGTTTGAAAACATCGTAAAGCCGGGCAGGACCCAGTTCCAGGAAGCATTTCCGATTACGCTGGGGCGGGAATTTTCTGCCTATGCCTCTGCGGTGGCCCGGGACAGATGGCGAATTTCAAAGCTGATTGAGCGTCTCAGGGAAGTCAATCTCGGTGGAACTGCCATCGGAACCGGTGCTTTGGCACCCCGTAAGTATATTTTCCAGGTTGTGGACGAATTGAAACAGATTACAGGGTTTCCACTGGCACGGTTTGAAAACCTGGTGGACGGAACCCAGAATGCAGATGTCCCGGTGGAGGTACATGGAATCCTGACGGCACTGGCAGTCACCCTTATTAAAATATCCGGGGACTTGCGCTTGATGTCTTCCGGGCCGGAGCATGGATTTGGGGAAATCAGTTTACCTGAAGTCCAGGCGGGGTCCTCCATCATGCCTGGCAAAGTAAACCCGGTGATCCCCGAATTTGTGACTGGATGCTCCTTTCGGGTTACAGCCAACCACCAGATGTTGACAAGTGCAGCGGCTATGGGCAGTCTGGAGCTAAATCCCTTTGGTCTGGTGATAATTTACGGATTGCTGGAGTCCTGCACGTTTCTGCTTAGTAGCGTGGAACAACTGACTTCCTGCGTGGATGGGATTGAAGCCAGGATCGGGAAACTCTCTTCCATTGGCAGGAGCGACTCAATTGTCACCCATGTTATTGCCGGAAAATTTGGTTACGAACGGGCAGGACAGATTTGCAGGACAGCCCTTGCTGCGGGAGAAAAAGTCGAGAAAAATGTGGTGAAAGCAGGTTTGATTTCCGAAGCAGAGCTGGACACACTGCTTTCACCTGAAAACATACTCAAGCTGGGGTTCTAAGATGGCAGGTACACCCAAATCGAATCGTCCGCACATCGCAATATTCGGCAGGCGGAATGTTGGGAAATCCTCCCTGATCAATGCGATAACTTCTCAGACTCTGTCAATTGTGTCTGATACACCTGGCACGACCACTGATCCGGTGGAAAAAGCGATGGAGTTGCTGCCGTTCGGGCCGGTCGTATTTATTGACACTGCCGGACTGGACGACGAAGGTGATCTTGGGCGGTTGCGGATGAAACGTTCTGAGGATGTCCTGCAAAAAACTGACATTGCCATACTGGTTGTGGATGGGGCGGTTGAATCCACGGAACTGCAACTGGTGGAGAAATTGGACAGGCTGGGGATTCCATTTCTTCTGGTTTTTAACAAATGTGATATCGGATCTTTTTCTGAAAATGCCCACGGGGGATTGGAAGGACTGCCGGTCAGCGCGAAAACCGGAAAGGGAGTGGCGCAGTTGAAAGAACGGCTGCTTGGCATCCTGGAAGGTTGGGCAGAAACAGCAACTCTTTCTCTTACAGCGGGTCTTGTTCCCCCCGGCGGACTGGCAGTTCTTGTAGTGCCCATTGACAGCGAAGCACCGGCCGGTCGGTTGATTTTGCCTCAGGTCCAGGTAATTCGGGACATCTTGGACAATGATGCGTTGTGCATCGTCATGAAAGAACGTGAACTGGGCTATGGGCTTCAACTACTGGGAAGAAAACCGGATATTGTGATTACCGATTCTCAGGCATTCCTGAAAGTGGCCGGGGATGTTCCGGAAGATGTGCCGATGACCTCATTTTCCATCCTCTTTGCCAGGCAGAAAGGGGATCTTGAAATGCTGGCTGCCGGTGCCCGGACAATTGGGTGCCTGCGGGATAACGACACTGTGCTGATCTCGGAAGCCTGTACCCACCACGCGGTGGGAGATGATATCGGGACCGTAAAAATACCCCGTCTGCTGAGGCAATTTACCGGCAAGAAGCTCCATTTCAAATATGCCAAAGGAAAGTATTTCGATATGGATAAGGAAGCGGCGCTGGTGATTCACTGTGGTGGCTGCATGCTCAATCGCAGGGCAATGATTTCCAGAATGACTTTAAGCCAGGGAAGCCATGTGCCGATGACAAACTACGGTATGGTTATCGCATACACGCTGGGGCTATTTGAAAGAGCATTGCGACCATTCGGGCTGTCCTGAGTCTGAGGCCTGCGCCGAAAAAGTCATGAAGACATCACCTGGCGAATCATTTCGGATAGTTCTTTCATCTGAAATGGTTTGTTGACAACACCCTGAAAGCCGTGTTCCCGGTATTGGGCCATGACCGGATCGTTGGCATATCCGCTGGACACAATCGCCTTCACCTCCGGCATCATCTTTCGCAGCTCCACAATAGTTTCCTTTCCACCGAGTCCACCCGGAACGGTTAGATCCAGTATCACAAGATCGAATGGTTCCCCCTGATCCATGCTCTTACGGAATTGCTCAATTGTCTGTTCACCATCCAATGTTTCCAATACACGATGGCCGAGAAAGGACAGCATTTCACCAAGGATTTCCAGGATGGCATCTTCATCATCCATAATCAGGATTTTCAAAGGTGAAACCGTTGTGCTGATACTAATGGTCTCCTCTGCGGTTTCTCCGTCGGTTACCTCATCACTCTTGCTTACGAGAGCAGGCAGCAAAATCGTAAATGTAGTTCCGGCACCGGGCTTTGAACTGACATCAATGTAGCCTTCGTGCCGTTTGATAATGGAGTAAGCTGTGGACAGACCCAACCCATTTCCCCTTGCCTTGGTGGTGAAATAGGGATCGAACA
>PFTO01000068.1 GCA_002789615.1 Acidobacteria bacterium CG_4_9_14_3_um_filter_49_7
TTCTTCTTTTCTTGAAACGAAATCCATTTTCCGACTGGAAACAGGGACTGGTTCTCGGCTTCTTCCTCTGGACAATCTATGTTCCCCAGACCATCGGACTGAAATTTACCACCGCATCCAATTCCGGCTTCATAACCGGCTTATTTATCGTATTTGTGCCGATTTTTTCGTTCATCTTTCTGAAAAAACTGCCTTCAAGGATGAAACTCATTTCCGTGGGTCTCGCTGTATCCGGTCTGTTCGTGCTGACTGGCGGCCTTCACGATGCCAATTTCGGCGACTTTCTTACTCTTTTTGCCGCCATAGGTTATGCCATCCACATCCTTGTGGCAGACCACTACATGAAGAAAGGCTCTGACCCATTCGTTTTGAATTTTCAGCAAATGCTCGTAGTCGGACTTCTCAGCGTCTTTCCTGGACTTTCAACCGATGTATCTTTAGCCTGCAACTGGACCTCAGCACTGGGAGTGATCCTTTTTCTGGCCGTTTTCCCCACCGTAAGTGCCTTCGTCATCCAGCTTGTGGCCCAACGGAATACCGGACCCGTTAAAGTTGCCATTATCTTCTCAATGGAACCGGTCTTTGCCGCACTCTTCGCGTGGACCCTCGGACACGAGCTGCTGGTTGTTCACCGAGCACTGGGTGGACTACTCATTGTGGCTGCCATGGTACTGTCGGAATTCCCGATGGGTCGAAAAGAAGAGGCCAATATTTGCCCTGAAACTGCCCCGCATTAACACTACCCGCGAGGGCACTTCCACTCACTCTCTATTTTCTCCTTGTTTTCTGCATTTTCCAGACGTTGTTCTTTTGGTAATGTGATCCGTTAAAAAAATTGTATTTTTTATGTTGTGAAGTGAATCACATGAGTCTACAATGGGTGCGTTCTCGGCCCGGGGCGGTCGATATTCTGATTTGAACATCAGATCTACGTTCGATAAGATAGTGGACAATATCAGACAGGCACCCGTTTTGCGATATCGTTGGAACGCCCGGAATCAGAACAGAATTGGAGGTTTGATCCATGATTCATAAGATCAATCATATTGGCATCGCAGTCTCATCCCTGAAAGACCAGATCCCTTTCTACCGGGATGCGTTAAACCTCACCTTTCTCGGTGAGGAAACGGTTTCCGACCAGAAGGTGCGAATCGCCATGTTCCAGTGCGGCGAGGTAAAAATTGAATTGCTGGAACCCACGGGTGAGAACAGTCCCATTGCTTCTTTCCTGGAAAAAAAGGGACCGGGAATTCACCACATTGCCTACGAAACCGATTCCGTGGAAAAGGAACTTGAAACCCTGAAAGCCGCTGGAGTCCGGCTCATCGACAGCCAACCCAGAAATGGAGCACATGGGACAAAGATCGCGTTTGTGCACCCGTCATCATCGGGAAAGATTCTCACTGAAATCTGTGAACCTGGAGGAGAAAAGGAATGAGCCGGCAACGAAAGCTGCTCGAACTGAAAGAACTTACCGAAAAAGCCCTTGTGGGCGGCGGCCTGAAAGCAATTGAAAAACAACATGGGAAGGGGAAATTAACTGCGAGAGAGCGCGTATCCCTGCTGCTGGACCCCAAGAGCTTTGAGGAAGTGGACGCACTGCGGACCCATGAATGCCATGAGTTCGGCATGGAAGAGAAAAAATACCTCGGCGATGGCGTCATAACCGGTTACGGTACCATCTTCGGACGACTGGTCTTTGTCTATGCGTTTGATTTTACAGTTTTCGGCGGTTCGCTCTCCAAGACTGTGGGAGAGAAAATCGCCAAGATTCAGGACATGGCAATGAAGGTGGGCGCGCCGATCATCGGAATCAACGATTCAGGCGGCGCCAGGATCCAGGAAGGCGTAGACTCCCTGGCCGGTTATACCAACATTTTTCTTCGGAACGTCACCGCATCCGGCGTTATCCCCCAGCTTTCCGCAGTTGTGGGACCGGCAGCGGGAGGGGCAGTTTACTCCCCCGCACTGACTGACTTCGTTTTTATGGTAAAACATTCCGCATACATGTTTTTAACCGGGCCCAAAATCGTAAAAACTGTCACCCATGAGGATGTCACAGCGGAAGAACTGGGCGGTGCCAGGATGCACGCGTCCAAGAGCGGGATTACCCACCTCACCTTCGATGATGAGCAATCACTCTTTGGTGCCATGCGGGAAATGTTCACCTACATTCCTCAAAACAACATGGAGGAGCCACCGATACTCGAGACAGGTGATCCCATTGACCGCCTTGACGAGGAACTGAACTACATCATTCCCGACAGTCCCAACAAGCCATATGACATGAGAAAGATTCTGGAAATGGTGCTGGACAACGGCCATTTCTTTGAAATTCAGCCCCTGTTCGCACCCAATATTCTCATCGGGTTCGGCCGACTCAACGGAAAATCAGTGGGGATAGTGGCCAATCAGCCCAAGCATCTGGCCGGTGTTCTGGACATCAACTCTTCCGTAAAAGGGGCACGGTTTGTGCGATTCTGCGATGCCTTCAATATCCCCGTTATCACCTTTGAAGATGTGCCTGGATTCATGCCCGGCACGGTTCAGGAATTCGGAGGCGTGATCCGTCACGGAGCCAAACTCCTCTATGCCTATGCGGAAGCCACGGTCCCGAAACTTACAGTAATTACAAGAAAAGCATACGGTGGCGCCTACTGTGTCATGAACTCCAAACAGCTCAGGGGAGATATGATTTTTTCCTGGCCCTCCGCCGAAATTGCCGTAATGGGCTCAGAAGGCGCCAGCGAAATTATTTTCTCAAAGGAAATCCGGGATGCTGAAAAACCAGCCGAAAAGCTCCACGAGAAAATAGAAGAGTACACGGAACGTTTTGCTAATCCTTATGTTGCAGCGTCCAAAGGATTCATTGATGAGGTGATTGAGCCCAGAATGACCCGATACAAGCTCATCAAGGCACTGGAAATGCTGAAGAACAAACGCGATGAAAACCCGCCGAAAAAACACGGCAACATTCCGTTGTAGGTGAACACAATGTGGAAGAATGTCATTCAAAATAGCGGCGTATCCACTTCCATCGGCGGCTTGGTGATCGTGTTCGGTGGTCTCGTGCTGATTGCATGTGTCATTTATGTATTCAACCGGGTTTTCGCAGCTTTGGAGCAGAGAGAAATAAGAAAAGAAGCATCGGCAATTGCACTGGATGATGAAAAAGGAGAACTGGCCCCTGCCCCACAGGTAGAAGAAGAAGTGCCATTGGAAGATCAAATTGCCATCGCCGCCCTGATTGAGTTGTATCGAAGAGTACATTTTGACGCGATCCAAAGCAATGTCACATTTATTCATGGAAATGACGCTCAGAATGCCTGGCGTCTTGGTTTCAAATACGGACAACGCCGAACCATCTGAGGAAATAGAAATGAAAGAAGTAAAGTTTGATATTAACGGTAAAGAATACACAGTGGAAATCAACGAATTTGGGGCCTATGAGGCCCTTTTGACAGTCAACGGTCGAACCTACAAGGTTGGCCTGAAAGACCTCGGTATTGAATCTGTCTCGGACATTAAGCCTCAACCGGCTCATCATCCAGCCCCAGTCGGCCCGACTCAGATGTTGTTCTCTGAGGCACCCATTGAGAATCCCCGGTCCGCCGGGCCGGTCACTCACAAACCGACATCTGTTGTAAATGCGTCTTCCGTCGTGGCACCACTGCCCGGCCTCGTTCTCAAGGTCATGGTAAAGGTCGGTGATACTGTCAAACCAGGTCAGGATGTCATGATCATGGAAGCAATGAAGATGGAAAATGAAATTCAATCTCATATAAATGGGATTGTGCGGGAAATTAAGGTAAAGGAAGGCGATTCCATCAGTGAGGGCGATGTCCTCATCGTGCTGGAATAGGAGAGAAAAATGGAAATC
>PFTO01000120.1:0-1010 GCA_002789615.1 Acidobacteria bacterium CG_4_9_14_3_um_filter_49_7
TTCTCAATATGAATGAGCTGAAATCCAGAACCAATGTTCTGTCCACGCCCCATATCATGGTCCTGGACAACGAAAGTGCCAGTATTGATGTGGGGGAGCAGATTTCCATTCAAAGTGGGAACATTGCAGTGCCGGGAGCAACCGGAGGAACCAATGGTGGCGTATACAACAGCACGTCTTATCAGTACCTTTCCACCGGGGTTAAGCTCCAGGTGAAACCCTCCATCAGCAGCAACGGTACGGTTCGCATGGAAATCAGCCAGTCCTATTCCGTTCCGGGTGCTACCACTGGCTCAGGCAATCCACCCATCAAGAATCGGAGTGCCCAGACCATCGTGAATGTGCCGGATGGTCAGTCCCTTGTGATCGGGGGAATGATCCAGCAGAGCGAGACCAATACGGACAACGGTATCCCAGTTCTCAGCAAAATCCCCCTGGTCAAGTACCTGTTCGCAAACAAGAGCCATACCCGGGCAAAGAGCGAACTCATTATTATTATTACGCCCCATGTGGTTTATACGCATGAGGACGCCCAGAAGATTACCGATGAGTTCCGGAAGGAAATCGACAAGTTCAGGACAGAAGTTTACGGGAAGTTGAAAGAATGAAGAAGGTTCTCGTTGTTATTCTGCTGCTGACAATTGGAGCCGTCTCATTTGCAGGAGAAAACGACGATTATCGTGTAATTCGGGGACTCATGCGGGATGGCACCTATGCCATCGCGATAGACCGGATGAGTGCTTTTCTGGATGATTATCCCGAAAGTTCTCACCGGAAAGAAGTACGTGAATTACTGGTTTCAGCCTGCCTTTCCGGCCGGATGTACGACAAAGAACATCAGTTTGCGGATGCCTTTGTGGGAGACTATTGCAAGGAGTCGCCCGCGGATTGTGTGGCAGTGATTCTATACGATGCCACCACCTATTACCTGGAACAGCGCTTTCCGGAAGCCGACGGGAAGCTGGCGATGCTTTCTGATGTCCTGAAGGGTCAATCTCCGGATACCCTGA
>PFTO01000120.1:1036-2472 GCA_002789615.1 Acidobacteria bacterium CG_4_9_14_3_um_filter_49_7
GTGGCATACGCGAGGAAACGGTTTCAGGATGCAGTGGATCAGTACAATGAATTTCTGAAAATGGGCATGGACAATCAGGTACGCCTGCAGCTGGGAATTGCGTACTATCATCTGAAGAAATATCGCCGGGCCCGACGTGTCTTATCCCGCCTGGAAGACGAACAGTTCCAGTCCCCGAAACTTTTTCGCTACCTGGGATTGCTGAAATTTTCCGATGTGAAATACGATGAAGCTGCGAACTATTTTCAGAAAGCGGGGGAAAAACAGGATCGTCTGTTTGAAGTCCATACGCTATTGAAGCAAGAGAATGGAGCGGATGCATATGCCTTGTTCCGGGAAGTCATACCACTTCAGGATGTTTCCCCTGAAAAATTGGCAGTATACCGAATTCAATCCCTTTTGAATCAGGGCAGATGGGTAGAAGCAAAGGACCTTCTGGACAAATCCACATTGACTGATTCAAGAAAATCACTGGAACTGGCTTTCTCTGTTAATGATAGATTTCGCCGCTTCAACAAGGCAGCAAGCATATTGGAAAAAATGGCACTGATCGGGGACCAGCCCGGCCACGATTTCTATCGTCTCGGTGAGTATCGATTGACGAAATTGAACGACGCGGCCGGAGCCTTTCGTTTCTATGGAAAAGTACTGGAAAGGGAACCGGACAGTCCATACGCATCCCTTGCACTGATAAACCGGATCAAATGTTCCCTCTATATGGGAAACCCCGGTCAGGCTCTGGAATTGACAACGGAATTTCTGAAAGAGTACGGACCGAGTTCGCCGATCACAGACGAGGCTTATTTTGTTCTGGGAAAACTGATGCTGAACCGGGGAAACTATCCGGAAGCAATCAAGAGTTTTGAAAACATCCTTTCCAATTATCCGGATTCCAATCTCCGGATCAACTCTGCTTACCTTCTTGCAGATGCTTACCTTCGAAATGGCATGTACGCGGATGCCGGAAGGGCCGCGGCCACATTGATGGAGAGTTCGCACAGAGCTAAGGGAATGAAGCTGGCCTCGTTATCCGCTTATCTGGATGGCCGCTACGATCAGGCGGCAGCATATTTTCAGGAAATGCAAAAGGATAAAACCGATGATGACGTTTCAAAAGAAATTCACGCCTTTTCACTGGCTCTTTCCAATAAAGCGGAGAAAGGAATAGCCGTTGCCGGTAGCAACAAGGCGCTCGTTTTCTATCTGTATTTGAGATTGAATGATGCTGAAAATGCAATCAACACGGCGTTGTCTGAAGATCCGATGTTGCCCGCCCATTTATATGAGGCGGCTGGTCTGGCGAAAGACCCTGTCCTAAAACGACAGCTGCTGGAAAAAGCAGTGGAATTGTCGGATCCCGATACAACAATTCACCTCCTGGCGTTTCATGAACTGGAACCGGAAGCGGTGGCGGCAGGTGACTATCTGACATTAAT
>PFTO01000120.1:2507-3793 GCA_002789615.1 Acidobacteria bacterium CG_4_9_14_3_um_filter_49_7
AAAGCTTCAATGGCGCGCAGGCCATTCTAAAGAAGGCAAGGGGATACCGGGAAAAGGGGAAACTGAGCAAAGCTGTTTCCCTTTACCAGATGGCAGTTCGGGCGTTTCCTGAGGCACCCGGGAATGACGAATCTTATTATTTTCTCTACCAGTATTCCCGTCCTCAGAAAACAACATACCTGGAGAAGATCGTGAAGGACTATCCGGATGGCCAGTACGCGGCCCTTGCTGCATACAACCTGGGAGTGACCGCCTTTAAGGGAAAGGATTACAAGAAAGCTGTTCCGTTGTTTCAGCAGGCATTGAGCCTCAATGACCCGTCGATGGCAGATATTACCTTCGCCCTCCGGTACTATCTGGGCGTGTCTCTGGAAAAAACAGGGGATATTGGAGGAGCAATTGTTCAATACCGTGATTATCTCAAGGCAATCCCGGAGGATGTCCATCAGGTGGGAGAGCGGATTCGAATTGGTCTCCTTTTTCAAAAACAAAACCTTCTGGATGAAGCACTGGCTGAATTTAACCGGCTGATACAGATGCCGGAGGCTGAGGCACGAAAGGCAGAACTTACCTACTACATTGCCGAATGTCTGGAGGGCCAGGGGAAGTTGAAAGAGGCACTTCAACAGTTTCTTGCGGTTACCTATCTCCATTCCAGTGAATTGATGTGGTCCACAACAGCTCGATTCAAGGCTGCCAAAATCTGCGAACAACTGGAATATTACGACGATGCTGCCAAACTGTATCGGAAGATAGCCAGTGCATACAAGGGCCAGGTTCAGGGAGAATTCGCGAAGAAGAAGCTGGAAGAATTGCAGGAAAAAGGAGAGAAGTAGAGAAAAGGTTGAGGCTAAGGTTTAGCAGAGAAGGAGGAAGGCTGAGTTTTTTCTGTTTTTCCCGAATTCTATCCGGCTTCAATTTCAACCCCTTCTTTCACGCAACCTTGTTTTATCCCTTTGCTTAAATGAATTGACAGAATGGCTCTTTTTTCATATCCTTAACCAAAGAAAGTGAGGAGCAATGAAGAAGCTGGATACAGTCGGGCGTTACAAGATCGAATCGGTTCTGGGTGAAGGCGCTATGGGGATTGTCTACCGGGCCCATGATCCAATCATCAAACGAACTGTAGCTATCAAACTTATTAAAGTGGATGCCAGTATTTCAGAATCTGAAAAATCCGAATTTTACGAGAGGTTTTACCGTGAAGCTCAGGTTTCCGGAACCCTGAATCACCCAAATATTGTCGGTGTATATGACATTGGAGAAGAACAGGGAATGCCCTACAT
>PFTO01000153.1 GCA_002789615.1 Acidobacteria bacterium CG_4_9_14_3_um_filter_49_7
CCCCCAACCTTTTGGTTCGTAGCCAAACGCTCTATCCGGTTGAGCTATGGGCACATCCGCGGTACAGTGTACCCAGCACATCTCACCTTGTCAAGCGGGAAGATTCTTTTTTTGAAAAAGACCAGTAGCTGCTTGAAGAACCCGTGCTTCTGGGATAGTATGACGAATAGCTTCAAGGCAGCATTTCCTTCCTGGAAGCAATATCAATAACGTGAGCGTACACAACATGGAAAAAGTTTTGAAAAGAATCCTGATCATCGCTGCTGGAGGCGGACTGGGCGCCGTATTTCGTTATTTGTTGTCCGAAGTCATCTATCGGTTCACAAACCCGACCTTTCCCTGGTGAACGCTCGCCGTTAACCTGATAGGCTGCTATGCCATCGGACTTGCCTGGCAATATTCTGAAATGTATCTGGTCAGCACTGGAACCCGGATTTTTGTACTAACCGGTATTCTTAGCGCTTTCACAACGTTCTCCACCTTTTCTCTGGAAACTCTCACGCTGCTTCGGGATGGAGAAATAAAACTGGCTGTTTTGAATCAGGTCGTCAGTGTATCCTTCGGCCTCATTCTTGTCATCGCCGGCACACTGACTGTCCGGTCTTTGCACAAAATGCTGCACTGAGGAGGTTGTTATGTTTCTTCCCGAAGAAGGGCTGTTACTGAGGATTTTTGTCGGAGATGATGACTCAGTGGATAACATGGCCCTTTATGAGGCCATTGTAATGAAGGCAAGAGAATTGAACATTGCCGGGGCTACGGTCCTCAGAGGCGGCATGGGGTTTGGGGCATCCAGCCGGATCCATACCTCAAAAATCCTCCGCCTTTCAGAGGATTTACCGATTGTAATTGAAATAGTGGATACCGAGGAAAAGATCAATTCTATTCTCCCTTACCTGGATACAGTCATTGATGGCGGCATGGTAACTTTGGAAAAAGTGAAGATATTGAAATATCTTCCCAACAGATCGCAGTAAAGAGCTTGAAGAATTAACTTCCTTTGTTATAATGAAATTGGTTTTTGGTAATTCTGAGTTCCGGGCCCATAGCTCAGTTGGCAGAGCCCCCGGCTCATAACCGGATGGTCCCAGGTTCGACCCCTGGTGGGCCCACCATAAAGGTGGCTAAGCTTGATTGAAAAGAAATTTATTAAAATTATTTAGAGATTTAAAGGTGTTCCAATAACTGGAGCACCTTTTTTCATTAGAGGAGGTGGCTTTGAATACTGTGTTAGAAAACCTGAAACGGTATCAGGATTTACTTCTGAGAATCCGTCAATTGGAACGCGAACTGACGACCTATCCGGAATCCGTGGAAAGACGGGGTCGAGAGTTGAAACAACATCAGATAGCTGTTGCGCGTGCCGAAGAGCAGCTTGCAGAAAACAGCGGACAAAAAGACAGAAAGGAAGAATACCTGATCTTGTGCAAAGATAACCTTGAAAAATTTGAGCAGGATCTCATGGAAGTCACAAACCAGAAAGAATATTCCGCCGTCTTGAAGGAAATTGATAATACCAAGCGTGAAATTCAAGGAACGGAAGCTGTGATTATCACCCTTATGGAGAGTATAAAACAGCTTGAAACAGACTATGAACAGTTGAACGCAAGCTCAGAACAACTGGAAAATGCTTACAATGAAGCGGTTGCAGGCTTCGAGGATACGAACCGGGAAAAAATCAAGGAAAAAGAAAAACTGGAAAAGGAAAAACGGCGTCTTGAAAAATCAATTCCTGCCTCGCACATGAGAAAATTTAACCAGATCGCAGCTAAACGTTCCGGTATCGCCGTATCCAACGTTTCTGAAGAGTGCTGTACTGCCTGCAACATGAAAATCCGCCCACAGATGATGAACAACATGCAGAAAAATCCGGACAAATTGTTCATTTGTGATAATTGTCAGCGGATTCTTGTATTTATCGAACCCGATGGCGATGATAGCTGACAGGCTGTTAAGATTGGAGCAATCCATACAGGAAACTGCACTTTCCTGCAACCGGGATCCGAAGACCATTCATCTGGTCGCCGTCTCCAAACGCAAGCCGTTGTCTGATGTTCGCTCCGCGGCTCAGGCTGGTCAGCTTATTTTCGGCGAAAACCGCGTTCAGGAAGCCGTCAAAAAACAACAAAAATGTCAGGACATTTCTGTCAACTGGCATATGATCGGTCACCTGCAGAAAAATAAAGTCAAACAAGCTGCCTCAGTTTTTGATGCGGTTCATTCCATTGACAGTATCAAACTTGCGGAGCTTCTCAGCCAGGCGCTGACGAAACTATCCCGAACTATCGAGTGTTTCATCCAGGTAAAATTAACGGAAGAGGAAAGCAAAACAGGCGTAGCACCGGAAAATCTAAGCCGTGTTGCCTCTTACGTTCAATCACTTCCCAACCTTAAACTGGTTGGTCTCATGGGAATGCCCCCCTTCACGCCCGACCCGGAACAGGTAATCCCCTATTTCCGGAAACTGCGCCTCTTACGGGACGATTTGAACAGCACAACGCTGGTGGACAGTCCAATTCAGGAATTGTCCATGGGGATGTCTCACGATTTCAAGGTTGCCATTCGCGAAGGTGCCACCTATATTCGTATAGGAACATTGATATTCGGGGAGAGAACTGATGATCGTCGCTAACAACTTTCTCTTTGCACTTGCCACTGTCCTCGGTTACGCACTGGAATTGTATATCTGGATTGTTATTATTCGATCGTTGATAACATGGGTAAATCCTGATCCGAGAAACCCGGTGGTTCAGTTTCTTGCCTCAGTCGTGGACCCGGTTACACGCCGGATGAGGCGTGCCATGCCCTTTCTCAGAATGGGAATGATAGATATTTCACCGCTTATTTTGATTTTTTTCTTATTCTTTCTGAAAATTTTCGTGGTTCGTACACTGATTCAGCTTTCAATGTAAGGAGGACTCATGCGTTTCACCCCCATGGATATCACAAATCGTACTTTCTCCCATTCTTTCCGTGGTTACGATACTGAGGAAGTCAAAAACTTTCTTCAGCTGGTATCAGAAGATCTGGAAGCCCTCATTGCAGAACAAACCGGACAGAAGAAAGAGCTGGAACATCTGAAGGAATCGCTGTCTGATCTCCGGGAAAGGGAACGAATCCTTAAAGATACCATGGTCCTTGCCCAGGAAACCAAGGAAGAAATCAAAAAAAATGCCCTGAAAGAAGCGGAAATTATTGTCAGGGAAAGTGAGATCCAGGCGGAGCGAATTGTCGCAACTGCCCACGACCGGGCTACCGGTGTTCAACAGGAAATTGATGAGCTCATCCGAAACCGGAGTCAATTGATTCGCGAATTGAGTGCATTGATTCAGAGAACAGAATCATTTCTTGAAACATTGAAGCAGCCCTATAGTTCTCAGGAAGAACTCGACAACTGAGGCCTCCCACAATGAGAATCCGACTTACAAACATCAGGGAAATTGTCACACCGGTTTGTCCAGACCTTGCTGTCGGAGACAACATGAATCATCTGACAGTGTATACCGATTCTGACATCATTCTCTCAGATGGAATGATTGAATCAATTGTTCACCGAAACCAGTCTCACCCAGACGTTGATCAAGTCGTGGACGCTGAAAACTCCGTTGTGCTACCTGCTTTTGTGGATTCCCATACCCACCTTGTTTTTGGCGGAACCCGGGAAGATGAATTCAATCTCCGCATCCAGGGTAAAAAATACATGGAAATTGCCGCAATGGGCGGTGGAATCAACAGTACCGTCCGGGCAACCCGGATGGAAGATGAAGAGACTCTCTTTGAGCAGGCTGTCCGGAATCTCCGGGACATGGTGGCGCACGGCACCGCTACCTTTGAAACCAAGAGCGGATATGGCCTGGACACAGAAACAGAATTGAAACAGCTCCGTGTAATAAAACGACTCCAGGACACTCAGCCGGTGGGTATCAAGGCCACTTTCCTCGGCGCGCATGAGATTCCCACTGAATTTCGGAACCGGAAAGAAGACTATATCAAACTTGTATGCAATGAAATGCTTCCGGCAGTCAAAGAACAGGGAATCGCTGAGTATTGCGACATTTTCTGTGAAACGGGTGTGTTTAATATTGACGAATCCAGAACCATCCTCCGGAAAGCAAAGGATTTAGGCTTCAAATTGCGCATCCATGCGGATGAACTGACTCCCCTCGGAGGCGGTGAACTGGCAGGCGAACTGGGGGCCGTCAGCGCAGACCATCTCGTTCATGTATCCGGAACCGGAATCGACAAGATGATTCAGGCCGGAGTGGTTTTTAATATGCTGCCGGGTACCACTTTTTTTCTCATGTCAGATCATTTTGCCCCGGCCCTGGATATCCTTGCCGCAAACGGAATCCTCGCGCTGAGTACTGACTTCAATCCCGGATCATCATACACACATTCCATGCCCATGATTATTACCCTTGCCTGCCTGAAAATGGGGCTAACCATTGAGCAGGGAATCAATGCCGCAACGATCAATGGTGCATATTCCCTGGGCCTTCAGGATGTGACCGGATCTATTCATCCAGGCAAACAGGCAGACCTCACCTTCCTTGATGCACCGTCCTACAAATTCCTCGTTTATAATTTTGGAGTAAACAGGGTGCGTGCAGTGATGAAAAAGGGAAAGTTTATTTTCCAAAAATCCTGATTTCGATTTTGTCTCCCAACTTTAGTTTGTGCTTTTTCACAGTGCCCGGATTTGCCTCCACTACATATTTGGCCATGTTCATGCTTCCATAGCTGGGGCAGTCCGGTTGATCACACGGTGGGACGTTTTCAACGTAATAGACAATCTTTTTGTCCTCTGAAAGCCAGATGATATCAAGATGAATAAAGCAATCTTTCATCCAGAAGGCGTAGGGAGCCGGATGATCGTAGACGAACAGCATCCCGGTATTTGGAGCCAGTGAATGCCGATACATCAGACCACGAATCCATTGTTCCTGTGTAGTGGCCAGCTCCATGGTTAAAATAGTCTCATCCGGTAAGATAACAGAGCCGTAGCGAGCCGTTTCCTTTGCCATAGATGGAAAACAAAACAACATCAGAATCGGTATCATCAAAAGTCTCTTCATGACGAACTCAGTATTATCCGACTTTCCAGCTTCACAAAGGAGTGCTTGCAACCCCAACTGTTGCAAATCACTATGGCCTCTCTATACTGGCAATCCGGTTTCAGGTAAATCGCAACAAACATACCATTGTGGCAATAGCAGGGTGCCACTACTTCAAAAGGGGTTCCGCAAACCGGACAGCTAATGTCCAACAATTCATCCCGGGAAATCTCCTCGCCTCCGATTACACGGCTATCTCCCTGAATAGGACTCAGGTAGATATCTACATCTCCAGACTTTGAAGAATGGACGCGAAGATGTAGTGTTGACAGTCCATCCATCAACGGATTCTCACCGTCAATCAGGTTGTGTCCGTTACAACAGAAGGCTGCCGTAACAATGCGTCTGCCAGTGTCATCTTTCAGAATACCCTGAACCTGATTTGTCATATCAACTCCATTTCAGTTTCATTTATAAATGCCGGACACTTTTCCAATTTGCTCCCGCTCCCCCATGATAATCAATGTATCACCGGATTGCATCTTATAATCTGAATCGGGATTAAAAAGAACTTTCCCATTCTGTTGACGAACGGCCAGAATCAAAGCCCCGGTCCGTCTCTTGAGGTTAATCTGGCTTATGCTGGCGCCAACGATCTCCTCGTTAAGGTCCGCCTTGATTTCTCCCACTTCCAGAAACAGATTCCGGGCCGGTGCCATGATATCTACAAGGTTCACCAGATTGGGTTGCACAATGACCGTCGCCATCCTCCTTGCGCTGATTTCATGCATGCAGATCACTTCATCCGCGCCTGCCCGTCTCAACTTTCCAACACTGTCCCCGGCAATCGATCTCGATACAACCCGGACATTCGGGTTCAGGGTTTTGGCGCTGAGCGTGAGGAAAACATTCTCCGCGTCACTGGATAGGCAGGCAACTACGGTTGTGGCCCGTTCAACACCGGCATCCAGAAGTACCTGGTCTTCTGTCGCGTCCCCCGTTAAAAAGGCAACGTCCTCAGGAATTGCCTTCAATTCCTTTTCAACAATGACCACGTTCTTGCCATTTTCTATCAGAATTGCAGATACATCATGACCAATCCGGCCATATCCGCAGACGATAATGTGTTTCTTCATTTTGGAAATAACCTTCTCCATCTTTCGCCCCCTGATTATTCGCTGTAGTTCCCCCTCGAGGAAAAACGAGGTGATCCGCGTGAATGAATAACCGATTAACCCGACCCCAACCAGAATCACCAAAATTGTAAATAATCGACCTGTTCTGGAAAGCGGCACCACTTCACGGAACCCCACGGTTGAAATGGTTATAACCGTCATGTACAGACTGTCCAGAAGAGACGTGTGTTCAATCAAGTGATACCCAAGGGTGCCACTTACCAGGACAAGAAGGAGCAAGGCAAAAAGGGTATATACGTGCCGTATGCGCATTGGATCAGAAGTTATAGGCCGGCTTGGAAACCTCCGGATTCAACTTAATTGCCTTCTTCATGAACAGAAAATTGATTTCCACCTCATAGTGAGCGGAGATTTCGATACTCTTTGATCTCCTCAATATCTTGAAATCTTTTTTGCCGATAGGCAGATCTAATGCACGGGCCTTGTCCGTCAAAATCTCGTAAATTTTCTCCGGATGCCCGTGAAACTGATAATAAGATGATGCCATCTGGCCCATTTCATCTTTCAATTGAAGGTTGTTATATAGAACTGGGACAACTTGAATTGCCATTATGGCTATGTATAACACGATAAGAATATATAGGATACAGCCCACACGACTCTCACCCTTTTGCATCTTCATCCAGCAACCTCCTTTCCCTCAACGGTTTTGCGAGAATTTCTTTCATATTCTGCACCAATTCATCCCTTTCGTCAATGCCATAGGAGGTAGAATCTATAAGTGCGTGCACGATAAGCTCAATGTTTATCCCCGGATTAATCAATCCCAGTCCCTTCACGTGTATCTCATCTGCATGGGCTATCGTAACGGGAAGCAGAGGAACTCCATACTTGATTGCGGTCACTGCCGGCCCTTTTTTCATTTTATGCTTCAAGAAGTCCCGGGTTCGTACTCGAGTGCCTGTGAGAGCCATAATGTACGGGTAACGGTTGAACATCCGTGCTGCCCGTCCAATGGCCCGAATTGCCCGTTTTCTGTTCTTCCGGTCAATCGGCATGAACCCGAAAAAATAGATGATCGCTCCCAAAAACGGATAGTACATCAGTTCCTTCTTCATGATGGCCCGGTAGTTTCTGGGGAGACCAACCATTAGGGCATAAATGTCAAAATCACTCTGATGGTTGAAAACAATGATGTACGGCGGATTCTCCGGGACGTTTTCCCACCCTTCCCAACTGACCGTAGCCTTGGCGGACCAGAGACAGGCCCTGGCCCAGAATCTTGCAAATGTGTCAACGATCCGATCCTTGAAAGGGAACAGCAGAATTGTCAAGACAACGAGAATTGCCAGGGTCAGTAAGGTCGCAAGAAGAAGCGTAGTTCGATATGAGATTGTCCAGAGAATCCGGGCCATCATAGCGTGTTTCATTTTTACAGCTCTTTAAATCTCATCAGGTCAGCCTCGAACACCCGTCCATCTTCATGCTTCAATGGCGGTGGAGATTTCCATGCATGATCTTCAGCGATTCATTGAGTCGCTGGTCCGCAGGCATATTGGTCAGCCTCTGGTTCATATCCTCATCATCTTCCGCTCTTAACAATTCTGCCATATATTGAAGAACAGATTCCGGGAATATCCCTTCCCTTGTATACAGCTCAGCCCTCTTCTGCAAAGCAGCGGCAGATTCCACACAACTCCTTGGCAGAGGTGGCAAATCATCAAGAGAATCCTTTTCCCGGAAATTGTTCATCGGCAGATAGAGATTTTCAGCTATTCTCATAGACTCTTCCGGATGAGACAGCCCCCATTGGGCCGCCATTGTGATTCCCGACAGGATGAGATGAATCAGCGCGCTTCCGTCCGCTGTTCTCAACTCGACAGTCTGTCTGCTCTTTCCTGGGGTCTCATCTTTTTCGTCCCTGGGGTTAAGGCTGGCTGCCAGTTCATGAACAGTCTGCCATCCAAGTGGGACACGAATCATTGCTGTTCGGTTCAGATCACTCCAGCATACCCGTGTGGGTGCTTCCTGCCCGGGGACCAACCGCAAATATGCGGATGAAACCGTGTTTCCGAAGGCCGTCAATGAATCCGCGTAATGGCAGACCCCACCGATTAGCTGTCTGGCTTTTGTGGACAAGTCACCGTTTTTCTCCACCATCACATTTTCGTCACCATCCTTGAGCATCATGTGAAAATGAAACCCATTTCCAGCGACTCCTTCTTCCAGTTTCGGTGCAAATGTAGCAATACAACCGTGTTCCTGTGCCACATTACGTACAATCCATTTCGCAATCACCAAGTCATCCGCCATGTCTTCAACTGGAGCAGGAAGGAACTCAATTTCCCATTGTTCACCGAAACGGCCATTGATTTCAGGAATATTGCTCACAAGATCTCGGATTACACCGACTTCGCTGTGAGCGTACTTGACGGAACCTGTAATCCGGGCAATGTGCCGCACCATTTCTTCCACAATGGCACCGTTCTTTACAAAGGGGCCGGTAGCATGGTAGCCCGATTGCTTGGAAAGTGGATAGTGATCTCCGTCTTCCGTGTCAGGCCGGTACAGGAGAAAAAACTCCAGTTCCCCCAGGGCATACAGAGAAAGTCCGCTTGAAGTCTTCAAAAGCTTGGAAGCTTCATGTAGAATGGCCCCCGGCGCGAAGGTAGCCAGATTGCCGTCTCTGTCAAAGAACCGGCACATTATGCCAAGGGTTTTCTTGCTGAAGGGATTGAGAAATGCCGTCCTGTATACCGGTACCACGTATAAATCCGAACAGGCTGTTTCTACAAGGCCCTTGAAAAGGGAGGAACCATCCGCCCGCTCTCCCTCAGCAAGAAGTTCCATCACCTGCCCTCGGTTTTGGACAGGAAGACGAAGTTCCTTCAATTTCCCCTCAAGGCCTGTATAGTGAAAAGACAGAAATTCAATTGCCATTCCCTCAATTACCCGGAGAAGATCTCCCCGTGTAAACTCATTTCGCGATTTTTTCAAAAATAATTCAAGGGGGTTTTCAAGACCAAAGGGGCTCGACATTTTCGCCTCCTGCAGCGTTTGTCATACCATTATGACAGATTTACATCACCATGCAATATCAAAACCCGTTGGTGGAATCAAGTTTGAGTGGAATCAAGTTTAAGTCTGAGCCTGAGTTCAAGTTTAAAAAGATTGAGAAAAGCCCGGAAAAACCACTCCCTGATTTTTTCTTTCAGCTAACATCCAACACCCTTCACCCGGAACCCGGCGGTCTGAACCACGGCAAGCGGTCAGATTCTGATCACAGTCAACAGATTCTGATCAATTTCTCAATTCCAATGAACTCACGAATTCTTTGTTGCTATTTTATTTCTATTGTTTACGTTTTTACAAGTTCTGGCATGATACTTGGATGCTTAATTACTGAGAGGAGACATAAAGGAACACAAATGAAAGTAGTCATCGTAGACAACGAACCCACAATTCTGAGAAGCCTCGAGATATTGATTCAATCGAAGGTGGACGGCGTAAACTGTTTTACAAATCCGAATTCCGCACTCCAATTTCTCAAGGATCATGGACATACCGTTGACATTCTGTTTGCCGATTACTTTATGCCGGATATGAACGGACTGGAGTTGATTACCCGGTCACTCCCTTTTCTGAAACCCAAAACTGTGAAGGTCATCATGTCCGGCCACATTGATCTGATTTTGCACATATCAGACAAGAATCTCCCTGTGGACCATCTGCTCTCCAAGCCCTTCGACCTGGATCACGTTTTCTCGCTGTTAAGGCTACCGAATCAAATTCACACTTATGAACAACAATAATACTGCTAAAAGGAGGTGTTCCCTGCAACTGACCCAAAAGCAATTCGGTGTTATAAACCCATAGGATCATAAACTGAATAAGGAGTACAAAAAATGAGGAAAAGAATTCTTGGAATACTCGCTGTTATCACTCTCGTGGGGCTCAGTGCTTATGCCGCCTCACCCCAGACCATCTGTCCGATCTGCAAAGGAAGTGTCAACAAATCACTGCACGTGGACTATCACGGAAAACGAATCTACTTCGGTTGTGCCGGCTGTCCTGAGAAATTTATGGAACACCCTGACAAGTACATGGCAGAAATGAAAGCGGAAGGCGTTGAACTGGAATCAGCTCCTGCTGAGAAATCGGCTTCTGTAAAATCTAAAACAACAATGAAGCACGATCACATGACCCACGCAAAATCCGCCAGCCATATTCAAACGAAATGCCCAAACACTGGAAATCCCGTCAATTATTCTATTTACGCGGATGCTTCAGGGAAACGGGTATTTTTCTGTAGTGACGGGTGCAAAGTCAATTTCCTGAAAGCACCGGAAAAGAATCTGGCTGAAATGGAAAAGAAGGGGATGAAGTTTGAAAATTCGCCAGCACTGCAAACGAAATGTCCATGTGGAAAGGATCATGTCGATCGCAAAGTATTCACAGATGTGGATGGAAAACGGGTGTATTTCTGCGGAAACGGATGTAAGACAAATTTTTTGAAAAAACCGGAAGCAAACCTCGCCAAACTTGAGAAAAAGGGAATGAAGTTCGAAGCAGCCCCCAAGAAATAGTTTCCTTTTTCTCATTCTTATAAAAAAAGGCGGCCTGATCGGCCGCCTTTTTCATTCATACACTTGAGTTTTACCGATAAACTGCATTCACCCAGACTACTCGTCCGCCCGGATACATCACTTTCACCCGCCCGTTTTTCCGTTTCTTCACCACACAACGCTGTCCATTGATTATCATCACATGACCCGGTCGAACCGCAGCCGGAACCACCAGTACCCGCCTTCCTGACACTGCCCGATAATGAACCGTCACGACGGGAACCGGTACCACCGCTCTTGCCCGTACCACGCAGCCGGCATTTGCAGAAAGGGAAACCACCCCAGCCAGAACCACAATACTTACAAACTTTTTCATCCTGCACCTCCTGTCACTTTTTTATGGCACTTGCCATTCTCCGTGCCCTATAATGCAATCCCCATACCATTTTCTCTGTCCCTCCTGTGAGCTGTGTCATGTTTTCTCCCTTGTTACATTCCTGTTACACTTTTCCCTTGAATGTGGGGCGTTATGCGTGGGCGTGGGCGTGGGCGTGGGCGTCAGAGAGTGTAAGTGAAAGTGCAGGTGCGTGAGGGACAGGGACGTCGCCCATCTTCCCTCTTTCCGGTCAGAACACTGAACACATGCGCCGCAGGCGCACAGAACACTTCTCTATGTTTGACGGAAAGGTTTGAAACCGCTATAATCTGCGTGGCCCGGGAAACTAACTGATTCCCGGACCATATTTAATAACGGACGTTTCTATCCAATTTTCAGGGAAGAAGTATCGGAGGAACCATGAAAATCTGTGTGATCGGAACCGGATATGTGGGATTGGTCGCAGGCACCTGTTTTGCAAACAGCGGCAATACGGTCTACGGAATCGATGTGAATGCTGAAAAGATTGAAAACCTGAAAAAAGGCGTCATACCCATTTATGAACCCGGTCTCACTGAAATGGTTCGAACCAACCTGGCAAAAGGACGACTTCTTTTCTCCACTTCATTGAAAGAAGCAGTAGAGAATTCCAGCATTATTTTAATCGCAGTCGGTACTCCGGAAGATGAAGATGGATCCGCTGATCTCAGTTATGTGCTGACCGCCGCACGAAATATTGCAACTCACATGAATGGCTACAAGGTAATTGTAAACAAATCAACCGTACCTGTGGGTACTGCTGACAAAGTCAGAGAAACCGTCGCCTCAATCACATCCCATCCATTTGACATCGTATCCAATCCGGAATTTCTGAAAGAGGGCGCGGCCGTGGATGATTTCCTGAAACCCGACCGCATCATCATCGGTGCCGAAAGTCAGAAGGCCATCGACATCATCGTGGATTTGTACACCCCCTTTGTAAGAAAGCGGGATCGTCTGATTATCATGGACAATCGCAGCGCGGAGATGACCAAATACGCGGCAAATGCCATGCTGGCCACCCGCATTTCATTTATGAATGATCTCGCTGTTCTTTCAGAAAAAGTGGGTGCAGACATCGAAGCCATTCGGAAGGGAATTGGTTCCGACTCCAGAATCGGCATCAGTTTTCTCTTTCCCGGAGTCGGTTACGGAGGGTCTTGCTTCCCGAAAGATGTAAAAGCTATCCTCAAAACCGGAGAAGAGTACGGACATCATCTCCGTGTTGTGGACGCCGTGGAGCAGGTAAACCGAAATCAGCCACAACATCTCATTGATAAAATCATCAGCCATTTTGACGGAAATCTTTCGGGTAAGCAATTCGCCGTATGGGGACTTTCATTCAAGCCCAACACCGACGACATGCGGGAAGCCCCTGTCATTTCTGTGATTCACGCTCTGATTAACGGTGGGGCAACAGTGACAGCCTACGATCCGGTCGCAACTGAAAACGCAAAGCGGAAATTCGGAAAGTTGTCCGGGCTGTCTTACGCTGATAATGCGTATGCGGCACTGCGCAATGCCGACGCACTGGTGTTAATGACTGAATGGATGGAGTTTAGAAAGCCGGACTTTCAAAAGGCAACAGAGCTTCTGAAAAGCCCGGTAATATTTGATGGGCGAAACCTTTTCAAGCTGGAAAATATGAAACAACTGGGATTTACGTATTATTCTATCGGACGTCCAAAAATCCCTTCAGAATAAACACAACACGACACTTCAGACAAAAAAAAGGAGACTAAAAAGTCTCCTTTTTTACTGTTCGATGAATTTTCATCAAAATTCCTGGTAAAACTCTTCTTCATACAGACGTTCCAGACGGTTCTTGTGCCCCATCTCAACTTCTGCCAATTTCAAAAGAATACCCTTAAGTTTCTCGTTGTGAACAAGATTTGCCATCTCTGAATAGAAATCGTAGGCAATCTTTTCCCGTTGCATGGCTGCTGTAAGCACATCCTGGTAATTGGCATATTCGTTCAGCTCTTTCACCGACAGATAATCCACAATCTTCAGATCCTGAATTCCCCTGGTTGGTTGTGCGGACAGAATTTCCTCAACCCCTTTCTCCAGAATCGTTTTCAGAAACTCCGCATGTCCGGTCTCTTCTTTTGCCAATTCCAGTAAAGCTTTTTTCGCGTGATCGAGTTTTACCTTTTCAGCGGCTTCCCGGTAAAATTTCTCAGCGTTTTCCTCATTGGAAATCGCGATTCCGATAATCTCCCGGAAATGTTCATCGAGAGATGCCATGATCTTACCCGATTTTCTTGTTAACCTTACCTGCCTGGATACAACTGGTGCAGACTTTCATCCGCTTTACTTCCCCTTCAACTTCCACACGAATTTTCTGAATATTCGGAAGCCACCGGCGCCGGGTCAGGTTATGCGCATGGCTGACATTATTTCCATACATGGGTTTTTTTCCACAAATTTCACATACTTTTGACATGGTGTCTACTCCTTTCCACAAAACTGCCACAAGACACAAGTTTATATCATATTGAAATGGCACAACGCAACATTTTCTTTGCCCAAAAGGGTCCAAAGTGGGCGTTTGGTGTGGGCGTGGGCGTTAAAAATTCCAGGGGAAATTCCTTTCATGAGGCATCACTCTCCATCTTTTCTCAACTTTTGTTATCTTCCCTTGTCCGGCCAACCTTATCTCGTAGCGCCCAGTACACCGCCGACCTTGTTGTGCCCGATATCTCCTTCCATGCAGAAAGCCACGACTTTCCCCGTGGCTGTTATCTCGATAAGATCTGTTTCACCACCTGAAAAATAGTGGCCGAGCAAATCCACAGACTTGCTTAACGCCGCAAGCGGCACAGACGTCTGGCCAACCAAAAGCCCATTTTTATAGAAATGCAATGTGGCTGTAACGGCTGTCTCATTGGGGTTCAGGATGGTCAACCCATACCAGTCATTACTCAGCCCCACATCGACAATGGGTAGAAAAATGTCTTTTGCCCCTGTCGTGGGAATATTGAGTCCTGCCAACTCCCGGTTGTTGGTTGTCCCGAACAGTTCATACCCGATCAACGGCAGACTGGATTCCACTTTGAACCATGCGACATCGACAGGAAATTCCGTCTTCGTGACAAAAATCAACTTACCACCGGGTTCCACTGTATAGAGCTTTGCCGCTGATACAACACCGTCCTTCGTGTACCCGGTGACCGTGACCGACGCACCCGCTGTTGTCGAGAGGTTATCCAGTGCGATTCCGGTCCACCAGAAATCCGAATTGTCCACATGAGCCACAAACAGCTCTTTCCCAGCCTTCATATCCAGTGTCAGCTGAGCGGAATTTGCAATCGTTTTCTTGTCAAAGGATTCCATGGCCTTGATGCCCATCAGTTTCCCGGATGCCGTGTCCGGTAACGTCAAAGAAGCAAATCCTACCCCTTCCGTGGGGAAGTTATCCGCAAAGATATCATGTTCCACATTCGAATGGACAAACCCCAGTGCCGGGACCTGCTCATCACTGGCAAAAGGAAGAAATGGTGGCGTATAGGTGAATTGCAGTCCCTCTGCCGAACTTCCGCTGTTCATCACGGATACCCACGTGTTCCAGTAAAGCTCACCATGAACAATGTCACTGGCCACGTGGGGAACCACAACCGCCGGCTTCCCCTCACCCCTGAACGCCGGTGTCCAGGTTCGCATCGGCCCCCTTGCGTCTTCCATATCCTGCATCTGCCATCCCGCAACAAAAGCATCCGGAACAGCATCCACCGTAGCAACAGTTGACACATCCACGGGATTGAAAATATCCGTAACGGATTCATTCAAGAGGCTGAACGGATTCAAACTGACCGATTTCGTAGCGAGGATTTCACCGTTTGAATTCCTGGCCGTCAGAACAACATTTGCCGCTTCTTCTGCCGCATTCATTGTCAGTATCGAATCGCCGCTGAGGTTCAGAAAAGAGAGATTTTCCGGTGAACTGGAAAGTGAAGTTACGTCAATATCATCCACGTACCAGCCTGTTGCACTTGTGCTACTGTCACAGGCCAGACGAAAACGAAAGGAGACGGTTTCTCCCCGGAAGGCTGAAAGGTCCACAAGAACCTGGGTCATACCGCCATTGGTACCGGTCCATGCCTGCTGTCCGCCAATTGGAGAAGAAAAGGACGTATCAATGGTTCCGGAGTATCCGCCTGATTCAATACCAATTCCAATATCTGTCCAGGTGGCACCACCATCCGTGCTGGCTTCCAGAACTCCTCCGTCATAGGTGGATTCAAGGTCGTAATAGTGCCAGAAGGTGAGCACGGAATCCGCCCCGGAAGGAAGCGCTACCGGCCCCACAACGAGGGAAGAGTCCGTGACCGTTTCCACATCCAGGCCAAACCAGCATTTACCATTAGAGTGGGCATTGACAGTACTGATGATGGACCAGACATCCCCTCCATCATCGGCGCCGTGGGTGGCCTCGCTCTCACTGTCAGAGGGATAAGTGGCAAGGGTGCTCCCCTCAGGTGTCGTAAACAGCGGAACATCCGTAAACGCGCTGCTGTTTCCCACCTCATCCGTCAATTGAAAATCAGACGTGTACGTCGTTTGAGGAGAAAGTCCGGCGAGATTTAGCGTGATTGAGTCTACTCCGTTTTCACTTAAACTTGTAACTGTCGTAACACCGGACTTCACCGTACAGTCGACATGGCATTTTTCGTTAAAGTACAGGGCGGCAACACCCCCCGCGGACTGCAGAGACTGGACCTCCCGATGCACCAGCACCGGGCCATCGCAATCCAGATTCAGCGTCGCGGTGACATCTTTCGTCCCCTCGTCCCCGTAGTGCTCATCCGTATAGTGGAAAATTAATTCACCACTCCCGGATACCCCGGGATTCAGTGCCTGAACATTGAAGGGATACATCCCCGCGTACTTCCCGGTATCAAATTTATAGAGTTCAATTTCACGT
>PFTO01000142.1 GCA_002789615.1 Acidobacteria bacterium CG_4_9_14_3_um_filter_49_7
ACCGGCGCCGCCTGGGGCACTGTCGATGCCAGCGGAAACCTGGTTGGACTGGAGATTTATGGGACGACTTCCGGAATCTGCGGCTTTTCATTGAAGGGAGAAACGACCACCGAAGGTGTTTTCCCGCTGATGGTTACCGGAGAAAACAACTGGACAGGTGTCGCGCTTGCCAATCCCAATTCGCAGGAAGCGGCAGTAACCATTGATCTGGTGCAGGAGGACGGAGCGGTTGTAGCAACCCAGACAGCCACCATAGCGGCAAACGGACGATTTTCCTTTGTGGCTGCAGATTATTTCAGCCGTTATAACCTGAAGGAAACCGACTATATCCGCTTCCATTCCCAGTATGGACTGTTGGGAGTTGAAGCAGGTGGCGACAACGACCGGACCTTCATGGTTGCATTGGACGGCGAAAACTGAACCTGAAAAAACAGTGACTCAATTGAGGGGGCTTCGGCCCCCTTTTCTCGTTCAATTGAAAAAGTATCCGGAGTATTGCGATTATTGACCTGGAGTTCTTTCCTGTTCTATTTACCTTCAAGGCATCGATGTCAAAACAACCTCTGCATTTCTTGACAAAAGTGCCATTCAACCGGATAATAATAACAGTGACGCTCATCGAATATCTGAATCAGGAGGTATTGTGAAGAGGGGGGATCTCAAAAACTATGACGGGAAGGACGGACGGCCCGTTTATTTTGCCTATAAAGGGAAAGTATACGACATAACGGGTAGCCGACTATGGAAAAATGGCGCCCATCTCAACCGCCATCATGCGGGGGGAGATCTGACTCACTTCATGTCCATGGCTCCACACGCCGAGGAGGTGCTGCAGAAATGTGAGGTGGTCGGCACTATCGATGATGAAGTAGCAACAGACATTGCCACTGACCGTATGGATGTCTATCGGGACTGGTACCGGCGCTTTCACCCCCACCCTGTTACTCTCCACTATCCCATGGGCCTTTATTACTTTGCCGCGTTCATGCAATTGCTGTATCTTATCTTTAGAAATCCTTCCTTTGAGCAGGCCGCATTTTATGCCTTTGTCGGTGGTACACTGACCACTTTTCCGGCAGCACTTTCTGGTCTGTTCAGCTGGTGGGTGAATTACCAAATGACGTTGACCCACATCTTCCGGATGAAAATCATTTTCACGATTGTCACGCTGGTATTCGGCATTTCCGGCTGTATCCTCCGCTTTCTCTATCCGCAGATATCGACAGGCACATCATCGTTGTCGTTGACCTATTCTGCGCTGGTTTTCCTGAATGTCCCGACGCTGACCATCGTGGCATTCAATGGCGGCAAGATAACCTGGCCCTCCTGATACTAACTGGCATTCGCCTAAGATAAAAAGGGTGGTAAACATGGACAAACAGAGAATTAGAGAATTGGAAGAAATGATCCAGGTGGTCCTGCTGGCAATTCCCCGGGAAATTTCCGCAAGAGAATTTTACCTTCAGGCGGCCAGAAAGGCATTCAGCGATTCCTCACGGGGACTTTTTTCCGAACTCGCGGAACAGGAAAAAGGCCATGAAGCCGAACTCAGGCGGATTCTGGCAGAATTGAAAAGCGAATTGATCAAGGTTCGGGGTCAGTAGATTTTGGGTTAACGTGCTTGTTTTCTTACAATCATCTTTGAGACCTCAACTCATATCCTTCTCTTTCCGTTAAGTGCAATTGAATTATCAGGAAATTTGGACAAGAATTGAACTCTGACTTTAATATTTTCGTGATATAATTTCTTCAACTATCAAACAAGTTGGGGGCAATATGAAGGCTCTCCTTTATTATCCGGTTGTATTCATTCTTTTTCTGTTACCGGGCATTCCCGCACTCAGTTCAGTGGAAATTCCCACACCGGAAAGTCATTTCGGTTATACTCCCGGCGCAGACCGCAAATTGATGACCTATGAAGAACAAGTCGCTTATCTGAAGATTCTCTCTGACTCATCTGACAGGATCCTTCTGAAGAAGGAAGGCGAAAGCCCGATGGGAAAGCCAATGTATCTGTGCTTCATTTCCTCACCGGAAAACATCCACAATCTGGAAACACTGAGAGAAATCAACCGGAAACTGGCACTGGAACCGAACCTCTCCAACTCTGAACGGGAACAGGCAATCAGGGATGGCAAAGTTTTTCTGCTGGAAACGCTATCCATGCACTCAAGCGAAGTCGGCCCCAGCCAGTCATTCCCTCTCTTTGCCTGGCAAATGGCTACCACCAATGATCCACAAACCCTGGACGCACTCAAGAAGGTCGTGCTCATGGTAGTTCCCTGTCACAACCCGGACGGTATGGACATGATCGTAAACTGGTACCGAAAAAATCTCGGAACCAAATATGAAGGGGCCTCCCTGCCCCGTGTTTATCATAAGTATGTTGGACACGACAATAACCGTGATTTTATAACGCTGACACAGAAAGACACACGTGTAATTGCAAGAATTTATTCCACCGAATGGTATCCCCAGGTCATGGTGGAAAAGCACCAGATGGGCTCATCAGGCCCCCGGTTTTTTGTTCCCGAAAACCACGACCCCATTGCGGAAAACATTGACGCGGGTCTCTGGAACTGGATGAAAGTTTTCGGAGCAGATTTGTCCAGGAACATGACCGCAGATGGCCTCAAGGGGGTAGCCAGCCACTGGGAATTTGATAACTACTGGCCCGGCTCCACCGAAACGGCCTTATGGAAAAATGTAATCAGTTTTCTCACGGAAAACGCCAGTTGCCGAGGTGCGACACCGGTCTTTGTGGAACCGACCGAACTCAGAGTACAGGGGAAAGGGCTGTCTGAATACAAGAAAAGCGTCAATATGCCAGATCCCTGGCCCGGTGGATGGTGGCACCTCAGCAACATTGTAGACTACGAGCTATCCTCCATGCGATCCATTCTGAATACAGCTGGCGCAAACCGGTCAGCCATCCTCAAGTTCCGCAATGATATGTGCCGCGGAGAAGTCAAGAAGGGCATGACAGAGCCTCCGTATGCGTATGTTTTTCCGGCAATTCAACACGATCCCGGTGCCCTTGCCGATCTGGTGGATCTGCTCCATCTCCACGGAGTTCGAACCTACGTATTGACGGAAGATAGACTGGACGGCACACGTCAGTACCGAAAAGGAGGCGTCGTCGTGCCCCTTGCCCAGCCCTACCGTTCTTTCATTAAGGAAGTAATGGAAAAACAGATATATCCGGTACGACACTATACGCCGGGAGGCAAGATTATTCAGCCATACGACATCACGAGCTGGTCTCTGCCTCTTCATCGGGGACTCACTTCCTACACGGTGACCAGCAGTCCAGACGTGCTGGATGGTGGCATGGCAGAATTGAAAGGCTCACTGTTACAGAACGCACCACTTGTCCTTCCTGACAAGTTCTTTGCACTGGGGCTTTCCGCTGACTTTAATGATAGTTATGAAACGGTTTTTGCCGCACTGGATGCCGGAATCCCTGTCCTGAGGCTGACAGCAGCAGATACGCAAAATAGCGCCCTTCCCGCAGGTAGTTTTCTGTTGGTGAATGATGCCAAAAATGGCAGGAAGCTGGCCGAACTGGCCCAATCTCTCAAAACCACTCCCGAAATAGTGAAAACAAAGCCGGATATGCCTTCTATCGCAATTCAAAAGAGACGGATCGGCCTGATTCAGACCTGGCGT
>PFTO01000106.1:0-3412 GCA_002789615.1 Acidobacteria bacterium CG_4_9_14_3_um_filter_49_7
AATTAGAATCCTTGATAAGGAATCCACGGATGAAAAATTTACCCACCTGAATCTGGATATCCTGGGTTTTTCCAAAGAAAACGAAAAAAAGCTGAGGAAGTTTGTCCGGGAACCCTACGGAATGATCCTGGTGACCGGCCCCACCGGAAGCGGTAAAACCACTACCCTGTATGCTTGTCTGGCCGAAATCCAGTCGGTGGAGGACAAAATCATCACAATCGAAGACCCGGTTGAATACCAGCTTCCCGGCATTACCCAGATACCGGTGAACGAGAAGAAGGGATTGACCTTTGCCAGGGGGCTGCGCTCCATTTTACGACATGACCCGGATAAAATTATGGTGGGGGAAATCAGGGACACTGAGACTGCCACCATAGCCATTCAATCTGCTCTGACCGGTCACCTGGTGTTCACGACAGTCCATGCCAATAACGTGGTGGATGTGATTGGGCGTTTTGTTCATATGGGCGTGGACAATTATTCCTTTGTTTCGGCTTTGAATTGCATCCTGGCACAACGGCTGGTTCGGAAAATCTGTCCCCATTGCCGGGTGAGAGTGAACATGGCAGATGAACTGTTGATGGAATCCGGAATGGATCCTGAAAAATTCCGGGGCTATGAATATTTTGACGGAAAGGGATGCATTGAATGCAATGGAACGGGCTATGTGGGACGAACCGTTATCACTGAGTTACTTGACTTGTCTGATGAGGTTCGGGAAATGATTCTGAATCGGCGACCGGCACGGGAAATTCGGACAAAGGCACAGAAGGAAGGGATGGAAACGCTGCGTCAGTCGGCAATACGAAAAGTTGTGGCAGGCGTAACCTCGCTCAGAGAAATCAACAAAGTCACATTCATTGAGTAGGTGAATGGAACTGGAAACTGGAAAAGGATGGGATGGAACAGACAATTATCTTGACTGAATCAGAACTTCAACTGCACGGTGGTACCACGGGAACGGTTCATGCGATACCGGTTGGCGGGGCGCTTAATCCGTTGAATGTGGACCATCCGGTACGGGATGGCAAGATCATGGCCGAAGCGGTAGCTTCTGCGGGGCGAAGATTGAACAGGCGAAAAGGTTGCAACATCCTGCTGCCGGATTCACTTGTTTTTGCCAAGGTGCTAACCTTTGACAAAATTCCTTTTTCACTGAAAAAGAGGGATGAAATGATAAGGTGGAAAATGGACGCCTTCCTGCCCGGCCGCGTAACCTCGTTCAATGTTCAATACACTATTTCCGGCAATACCGTACTGGTAGCCGCAATGCCCAAAAGTGCAGTGGCAGAGCTTATCGCTCAACTTAATCTGCTGAACACAAAATGCTTTTCAATGATTCCGGAGTCCTTTTATTATGCCAACGCATTTCTGGAGCGTGAAAAAGAGGGCAGTGCGGTTCTGTTCGTGAACCGGAGTCGACATTTTTCTGGACTTGTGGTGCGAAACGGGATGGTTTCATTTGTGCGCTTCCGAAAGAAGATACAGGACGTCAGCTTGCGGGAGGAGTTGGACATGTTCGCGGAAATGGTGGGTGTTGATGTCCCGGATCGCGTGCTCCTTTTTGGAGAAGAGGCGGAAATCGAAGCCGAAACCATGGGCAACAGGTGGCTCATATGATTCATATTGATTTTTCGCCCCGACCCTGTAACCGAAGGCGTGACAAAGTTTTGGGAGTTTGGATCCCGATTGCTGTCCTGATCCTCATAAGCCTCCTCAATGTTGGAGTGTTTATCGTCTATCGGTTTCGAAATTCAGACATTCACCAGCAGATTTCTTCCATGGAGAGCAAGATTTCGATGTTCCAGGAAAAGACAAAAACTTCCGGTGTGTTGCTGAGCCGGGAAAAATACAAGACATTCATCCAGAAATACAATTTTCTGAATCACATTACCCATAAGAAGATGCTCCACTGGTCCTCATTGCTGAACAGCCTGGGAGAGGCTCTACCACCATCAGTCAAAATCACCGTAATTTCGCCTTCTGTCAAACAGAGTCGGGTGTCTCTTTCCATAAGCGGAGAGGCGCTGACCAAAGCGGACGAGCTGCTCTTTGTCGAGAATCTCCAGAAAAGCCCTGTTTTCCATGATGCCTTTATTGATTTTGAAGCGATCGATGCGGCGACTCACAACCTTAAGTTTTCGCTGAGTGTACGATACAGGGGGACCCCATGAACCGGGTATTGGATTTTGTTCAGCGGAACAGGAAATTCTATCTCGTACTGGGAGTCGTGCTGGTCTTGAACATTCTGTTTTTCATTTTAGCTGGTTCCCGGGAGCTGGCACTTTACAATGACTCAGCGAAGGTCCTGCAGGATACCTCAGTCCAGGTTAGAGCGGCCAGACGACGGTCTTCGGAGGCAGAGAAAATTACTTCTAACGTGATGGAAGCACAGAAGCGTATCCACCGTTTCTTCGACAGCGAGTTGAGCCGGGGGGGTGACCCTTTCGTGACTCTGACCGGCAGAATCTACGACATTCTGACTACCAATCATATGAATTTCCAGCATGTTTCATATGACCGAAAGCCGGAACTGAAGGGTGTGCTGAACAGGATTGTGATTCATGTGCCGGTCAAAGCCGGATACGAGGACTTTCAAAGACTGATTCGGGACCTGGAGAAAATTTCGTTTCCTGTGTTTATTGACAGGGTGAGCATTTCTTCCGTGACAGGTGGAGAAATTAGTGCGACGGTGGACATTGTCACTTTTTATGGAGAAGAGAAGCCATGAAAATCAGTCAGAGGGAAAAACTGTTGTCCGGGGCCTTGCTGGTCACGGCGTTCATTGTCTGGATGTTGAGCGGAGAAGGCGTTGGCGGAGCTCCGGATGACGTGGAAATACCATCGGTAACTTCCGGGCGCATATTTGAACAATACAGACGCATCCAACCCCTCCCGACCCTTAAAACAGGAAAAGAGACGGATAACACTATGTCCAAGAGAAATATTTTCCAATTTGGCAGCAGGACAGTCAATGTTGAGCAAAATGATACATCCGCAGGATTATCCGCCCAGGAAAGTGACACGCAAATAACTGACGGGAGCAATTCCACAGTCGGAGAAGGGGGATTGTCCAGTGAAACGGCAACGCCGCAGCCGCCGGACGTGGATTTTCAGGTGATTGGAGTTATTCTGGCCGGGCCGGTGCGTGGAGTTGTTATTACGAGGGCACCTGAGGTATTTGTTATAGAAGAATCTCAGCAGTTTCTGGACCATTTCATTCTGAAAAGTGTGAAGCGGGAAGGGATTGTAATCGGGTATACTGATTTTAAGGATGAGTTGTTCATCCCACTCAAGAAAGACGGAGGGTTGCAGTGAAGAAGCTAATTCTGATTCTTTCCATGTTGATGTTGGTGGCGTGCTTCAAACCAAAGGGGTATGACGAGGCTGCATCCGCATTTCAACGCAAAAA
>PFTO01000106.1:3444-3653 GCA_002789615.1 Acidobacteria bacterium CG_4_9_14_3_um_filter_49_7
TTGTCATTGCTTACCCCGACAACGTGGAATTCAAGGTGAAGTGGGAAATGGCGAAGAACAACGCTGCGAAATATCACTCCCGACTGGGCCGCAAAGAAGCAATGAAGGGAAACTTTGACGGGGCGGCAAAGGAATTCAACAAGTCGCTGTTCTATGATTCCACAAATCACTTTGTTCAGGATCAGCTGGACCGGGTAATGGAAAAGATT
>PFTO01000108.1:0-873 GCA_002789615.1 Acidobacteria bacterium CG_4_9_14_3_um_filter_49_7
GTTTGAGTGCTATGAAAACGGACTGATTCGTATGAAAAAGCCAAGACAGGCATTTCAACATGATATCGCCGAAGAAGTTGCCCCGAAAGTTGAGGCTCTTGCAGAATCCGGATTCATTGAATCCTATCTCATGGCAGAATCTTTCCTTATAAAATATCCCAGCTCCGAACCAATCCGGGTACAGCTGGCTCAGTTGATAAAGAAAGCGGAACAAGTGATCCGGCAAGGTGACGGAATCCCTCAGCTTGCGTGTTCACTGAACGACCTTGCTACACAAAACCTTTCCCCGGAAGAAGGTTTCCTGGTATCCAGGATCAATGGGAAATGGGATATCAATTCCATTATTAAAATTTCTCCCATTCCAGAAGAACGGGCCAAAATGATTTTTGCAGAATTGATTACCAAGAGTATAATTACATTCGATGAATGATAAACTGACACCACTGGAAGAATTTGAATTCAGGCAGGCCGCGAGGATACGAACTCCGGAAGAGAAGCGGGAAAAACCCACACCTCAAAAAAAGCGCGTCTTCGTAATCGTCCTGCTACTGGTCCTGCTGGGAGGGGCACTTTTCGCCGCCGGTTTCTTGTACTACCAGCTTCAACTGCAACAGCAGAAGACAGCACAACTGGCAAAGGAACTTGCCACAAGCCAGAAAAAAATGACTGCGACAGAAATCAGCTTGAAAAACATTCAACAGGAATTGAAGAAAATGACGCACCGCGTATCCGACTCAAGTAAGGGGAAAGGAGAGCTTCTGACCGCGATTGACCAATTGAAACAGGATATCAACAATCGAAACCAGGAAATTCACTCCCTTAAGCAAAAGATTCGCGAAAGAGAAACCTCAATCAAGAATGCAGAAAAGGCCC
>PFTO01000108.1:883-15949 GCA_002789615.1 Acidobacteria bacterium CG_4_9_14_3_um_filter_49_7
GGAAACTGAATTGGAAAAGGCGCAGAAAAGCAATCAGGATCTGAAGAGTCAGGTTGACACTGCAAAAGCCACCGTAAGGGAATTTCAGGACACAACGGGAAAATTAAAGAGTACGATCCAGACCCTTCAAAGCAATATGAATCAGGAAGGAAATGCCTCCAGAAAACTCGTTTCCGATATGCTGGAGGCTCAGAGCAAAACCAAAAAACTCCGGAAAGAGAAAGAAACAATGGAAGCGACCCTTGATTCTCTTACCAAAGAAATCGCCTCACTGAAACAGGTGGATCCAGGCGAACTTGTGCCTTTTTCTGACCTTGTAACTCCAGCAAAGCCTATTGTTCACCCCTCAGCAACACTGGAAAAGAAAGGGTCCTTTGGAAAAGTGCGAGGGTTCATTGTGGTCAACGCATATATTGATGAAACCGGATTCGTGCAGAACGCTTTTTACCTCGAAAGCCATCTCCGGAAGGATGAAAGAAATGGCGCTGCCATCAGCCAGGCATTGAAAACTGTGCTGAAATGGAGATTTTCCCCAGCCTTGTACAACGACAAGACACCGGTGAAGATATGGCAACCCGTTGTTATACCAATAAACGACAAATGATCATCCCCCGTCCAAATCACCCATGAGTAGAGAATCTCTGTCCAGATACTTCCATTTCGCCATCCTGATACCGGCTCTGCTGATCGCTCTCCAATTGATTGCCGTCTTCATGATTTATTTCTTGGTGCTCCCCGGTTTTCAGAAAAACCACGATCAGAAACGTGCGGAAGGATTGTCCCGTCGAGCCATATCCGCATTCTGGTACGGCAACAGCGACCTGAACCTTCTTTGCAGCGATTGGGCGCACCGGAACGAAATGGCAGATGCTGTTCATCGCTGGTCCACGGATTTCGCAGAAAAAAATCTGCCCGATGGCATCTGCGATGATTACAACATGGACATCCTCCTGGTTCTGGACAGGAACGGGAAGGTACTGTTCACTCAAACAGCCAGGGATCGCTTTCGAGCTACTTTCGTTCCTGAAGCTCAGTCAAAAACGCTGGAATCCCTGTTGAATACGCTAAGGTCGCAAAGCTATAAATTAAATGGCTTGACTCTTTTAACTGGTACGCCCTTCTATGTGCAAACCCAATCTGTCACAAGTGAGGCTGAAACAGAGAAGCCACCTGTACCGCAAGGCTATCTGGTCATGGCTCGCCACCTTGGCGACAGCTTCACATCCAGACTTTCTACCGTTCTTCAGCTTCCCACTCAAATGGCCGTTTTAAATTTTAAGGACAATGTAGTACCCGCCTGGGTTCCCGGCAGTTCGACATCACTCAACACTGGTCTGATCCGGTTTCGGCACAATCCACGCTATCTGGAAGTCATCAGTTATATTGCCGGAACTCCCTCCGGCACCGGATTGATTCTTCGGATAACTGCAGATAAGACCCACTCCTTTGCTTCTGGAAATATTCTATGGGCACTCGTTATTTTTCTACTGCTCACAAGTTCGTTAATGGCATTACACCTGAATGGAACCCAGCGGTTGTTTAAACGGCGCCTTCATTTCCTGCTCAACATCGTCGGAAAAATTTCCGGGCGTCTCTCTATTCCGGCGGCCAGGACCCATGCGATGGACGACCTGGATTCTCTCCATGAAGTGCTCAACAATCTATATTGGAATCTTCAGAAAATCGAAAAAGAAAAGGAAACACTCCGTTCCAGAGAAATGATCCGGGAAAAACTCGTTTCAGCCGGCCGTATTGCCGCCGAACTTTCCCACGAAATTCTCACGCCGATCCGGGTCATACAAAACTGTCTGTCTCCCATCCAGCGAAAACTCTCCACATCGTCCCTCACCGACAAAGACAGGGAAATGTTCGACATGGTTCAAAAAGAATTGAATGAAATGGAAAACCTTACAAGGAATCTTCTTCGCTTTTTCAGGGAAGATGAAGTGGATGGATCACCCACCGAACTGATACCTGTCATTCGTTCAGCAGTCGATCGGTTCCAGGCCATCACTGGAGAAAACGGACCCATTGTACTTTTCCAGGTCAACGGAAATGGACGGATATTCGTTTCCGCTCCTCAATTGGAACAGGTGTTGCTCAATCTGCTGAGAAACGCAATGGAAGCTGCCTGCACAGAAATCCGCGTTTCCACTTCCATAAAAGATGACTCAATTCTGGTCCGGGTTTCAGATGATGGAGATGGTATTCCTGAAGAAATCAGGAATCGAATTTTTGAACCCTTTTTTACACAAAAAAAGAAACGCGGAGTCGGCCTGGGCTTGAATATCAGTTATAATATTATCCGAAACTACGATGGAGAATTATATCTGGAGGAAAATGAACAAATGACAACCTGTTTTGTTATTCAATTGCCCCTGATGGAGGAAATTCATGACAAGGGGTAACATACTGATTGTGGACGATGACCCCCTTGTTCGCAACAGTTTTGCCTACCTTTTGGAAGACGAAGGATATCAAACCCGACAGGCGGGCAGCACTTCTGAAGCCCTCCGTGAGCTGGCAGACATGGAATTTGACGTCGCACTCCTGGATCTCAAGATGGAGGGAGAAACAGACGGCTTATTGCTCAACAAGGCTATTCACGGGAAATTCCCCACGGTGCAGACAATCCTCATTACCGCATACACCAATTACAATTCGGCGGTCAAGGCGCTGAAAGACGGTGCTTCCGACTATCTGTCCAAAGCCGCATCCACGAAAGACGTCCTTGCCGCAATCGAAACTGCCATGAAGAAGCGCAAAGAAACGCTGAAGAATGCGGACAAATATTCTCCAGCGCCACTGGCTACTCTCTCACTTGTCTGCAATCACAATTTTTTTCGGGAAGGACTCCTGCATTTCACCGAGAAACATCCGGATTTTGTATTCACCTCCCATTATCGTCATCTCAGCGAAATTTTCCTTCAAAGTGAAAAGCCTGACGGCGACATTTTTCTCATCTGCGCAGATTGCGCTCTGACGGAACTGACCACAGTAAACACAGTGTTGCACCGATTCAGAACCTATTATCCGGAATCATGTATCGTATTTGTAAATGATAACTTTACCTCTGAGGAAAAAGCAAATCTTCTGCTGAAAGGTGTCCGAGGTTTTCTTTCTGACAAGATTGATGAAGACATTCTGACTGCAGCATTGGGCAAGGTTGCCGCCGGTGAAATATGGGCCGGACGAATGGAACTATCCAAAGCCCTGCGCAACCATCCCGACTCAATGGCCCAGAGTCTATCCGAAGGGGCCACGTCAAACGTCCTTCTCTCCCCCCGGGAAAGGGATGTATTGCGTTTTCTGGCAATGAATCTGTCCAACAAAGAACTCTCCGACCGGCTGAGCGTGTCTCTTCAAACTGTCAAGACGCATCTCTACAACATTTACCAGAAACTTGACGTTCACAACCGTTCACAAGCGATAGCAGCAGGATATCGTCACCGTTTTCTTCCCTGAAATCCCAAAAGTGTTAAAAAAGTATGACTCAGACATTACAAGAGCTCACCACTTTCCCACCTAATTCAAACCCAAGGTAGCATGACACACCTGTTTTCGATCGATAAACTGGCCACAAGCTTTCAAACAGGAGGTAGTATGAAATCTCGAAAAACTAGATTATTTGTTATGACCGCCATTCTTCTGGCAGGGTCTTTTCTCTTTGCCAGAGAAGTGACCACAAGCAATCAGGTTGTCCGTGTAAAGGATATGCCGGAATACATCGCCAGTCAGAGTTATATCTTTGTGTATTCTAACAAGAGTATGACAAAGGCAACTGTTCGCACCCGATCCGAAAATCTTGCCCAACACTACGAAGGGACAGTCCGCCATACCTTTGGCAAGGCAGTCCGTGGTTTTTCAGCGAAAATGTCAGCGTCTGCAGCCCGTAAACTCTACGAAGAAAACCCGGACATCGCCTACTACGAACCAAACGGCGTCTGCTATGCCATCGCAAAGCCATCCAATCCCGGTCACGGTGGTGGCGGCGGCGGAGAACCGGCACAGGTTACCCCCTGGGGAATCGCCCGGGTAAACGGCGGCGTGGCAGGCAATTTCTGCAAGGCCTGGATTATTGACACCGGCGTGGACCTGGACAACCCGGACCTCAATGTGGATATTGCTGACAGTGTTGTTTTTGCGAATGCCAAGTCACCAGATGATGACAACGGCCATGGAACCCATGTGGCCGGCACAATCGCAGCAATCGACAACTCCATTGATGTCGTCGGCGTGGCCCCCGGCGCAACTGTGGTTGCGGTAAAGGTTCTGGATCGTCGCGGTAGCGGAACCTGGGACGATGTCATTGCCGGAATTGACTACGTGGCCAGTCACGCATCCTCCTGTGACGTTGCAAATATGAGCCTTGGGGGCAGCTACAGCCAGGCGATCAACGATGCAGTAACAAATGCCGCTAAAACCTGTTCATTCGCTGTCGCGGCTGGAAATGACGGTGCAGACGCGGCCAACGATTCTCCCGCAAGTGTCGACGCACCGAACGTATATACCATTTCTGCAATTGACTCAAATGACCTGTTGACTTCATGGTCCAACTGGGGCGTTCCCCCTGTGGACTATGCTGAACCGGGCCTGAATATTCTTTCTCTCAAAAAGGGCGGCGGTACCACAACCATGTCCGGTACCTCCATGGCCACACCCCACGCGGTGGGCCTGTTACTCCTGGGTAACATCCGCACCGACGGCTACACACAGGCTGATCCGGGCGGAGACCCACATCCTATTGGCGTTCACTGATCGATTCAGTTAACCATCCACAGAAAGGGGGCCAAAAGGCCCCTTTTTTGTCTCCAGGAAAGTATCTCCCATTACTTGTTTCCTTGCCAAATTCCCTGTACTTAATTATGTTTTCAGCCAAAAACCGAATTGCCCTCTTCCTTTTCCATTTCTTAATGGTCACCTTGTCATGCTTCGCTTCCCCAGTATCATACGAAGTGGAAGCCAAACGGCAGAAATTTGAATTGCTGCTTATTCCAGTCATTTGGACAGTGAAAGATGAAACAGAATCAGATATAATCAAAAATGATTTCAAATTAGCCCGGAGGCTCCATGAGCACTGCATTTTCAATTGATAGCTATATCAAGAGCTTTATAGCTCTTTTTGTTGTAATGGACGCACTGGGGAATGCTCCCATCTTCATTTCATTAACCCAGAAACTGCATAAGAAAGAGTCCCTCAGTCGACTCAACACAGCAATCCTGGTGGCAGGTGGTGTTATGGCGCTGTTCATCCTCCTGGGTAAAGCCGTACTCCTTTATTTCGGGATATCAGTCGGTGATTTTCAGGTCGCAGGCGGGATTATCTTCTTCCTTCTCGGAATCGAAATGGTTTTCGGACTGAATTTTCTTTCATCCCGGGTGGAACGATATGACATCGCAATCGTTCCGCTTGCCACACCGCTGATAGCCGGACCGGGAGTGCTGACCACCATCATCATTATCACCAACACGTACGGCTATCTTCCCGCAATTGTCGCATCTGTCACAAATCTGTTTCTCACACGGATCATACTCGGCAACAGTCTATTGATTAATCGCTTCACCGGAAAACAAGGGACGGAGATACTGACTCGAATCATGGGAATTCTTCTGACTGCACTGGCCATCAGTTTTATACGAACCGGCATTACAAACGGGTAAATACACAAGGGGGGACATGTGAAACGCCTGATCAGCAAGGGAGACATTAACGCTTTTTTTGGATTGATGCTGGACAACGTGACCAATCTTGTGGTTCTGACCGGAATCCTTTACGGAGCTTTTGCATTCCCCATGGATGTAATCCTGAAAAAGATGATTCCCGGCACCGCCCTTGGCGTCATGTTCGGAGACATAGTATACACAATCATGGCATACAGACTCTCCAGAAAGACCGGAAACAACACTGTTACGGCAATGCCGCTCGGACTGGATACTCCCAGTACCGTGGGGATTGCCCTCACAGTTCTCGGCCCGGTTTACCTCCAGACGCACGATGCCAACCTGACTCTCTATGTGGGCACGGCAGTGATGGTGTTGATGGGATTGATGAAAGTAGTCTTTTCGTTTTTTGGGAAGTGGATTCAGGAGAAAATGCCACGTGCCGGACTCCTGGGTTCCATCGGCGGCATCGGTATTGCTCTTCTGGGTCTTTTCCCCATGCTGGACGTGTTCAAACTCCCGATCGTCGGCATTACCTCCCTTGGCATCATCATTTATGCCTTTTTCGCAAAAGGACGGCTCCCGTTCCGGATTCCCCCTGTGCTGGCGGCTGTGGCAGCCGGTACCCTGCTTTTTTACCTGATTCCCCACACCCACGGGACCATTACTGCCGGAACCTCATTGGGAATCTACATTCCCTATCCTTCCCTTGGTTTCATAAAGGGAATGAAACTGGCGCTCAACTACATCCCAATCGCCCTACCCTTCGGTCTTCTAACCATTATCGGGGGAATTAACGTCACCGAAAGCGCTCGGGTTGCCGGTGACGATTACAATACGACCCAGATTCTCTTCACCGAAGCTATTGCCACCATTCTTGCCGGTCTCTGCGGCGGCGTCGCCCAGAGCACCCCCTATATCGGCCATCCTGCATACAAAGATATGGGTGCCAAAGCAGGTTACACCCTCGCCACCGGCCTTTTCATCGGAATCGGAGGCATGCTGGGAATTATCAGCGGCATAGTACAGATTATCCCTCCGGCAGCTGTATCTCCCATCCTGATTTTTGTGGGATTTGAAATCGCCGCCCAGTCTATTGAGACAGCAGAAGGTGATTTATCCGCCGTGCTGCTCGCATTTATTCCATCCATTGCCGACCTGGTACTGATCCAGATGAACTCACTACTGGGTTCATTGGGGAAAGGAATCGCCGACTTAAGTGTGGACATGGCCAACACTCTGAAAGCTGTTACGGTTCTGGGAAACGGCTTCATTCTCACCGCCATGCTCTGGGGCAGCGCTGTTTCCTTCCTGATTCACCGGAAAATGAAGGGATTTGTGCTGACGATGGCTGCAACCGTTGTGCTGACATTGTTTGGAATCATCCACTCCGTCCGTCCCGACGGCGGCATTTACCTGCCCGATTTCTCCCATTTCGGATATTCAGACAGAATTGCCATCGGTTATCTTATTTTTGCAGGGATCAGCATGCTCTCATACTGGTGGGTGAAACGGGAAGAGTCGAATGCCTGAACGACGCCAAAACCCCATGGTCCTCTTCGCGGGGCTATTTATGACTTCCATGTTCCTGAACACGATGCCCCCCCTGATGGTTGAATTCCAGCGGGTCTTTGCCATCTCCATGGGCCAGTCCAGCATCATTCCCTTTGCTCACTCTATGGGGACCATTCTGGCCAATGTCGCAGCGGCATTGGTGTTGTCAAGAATCGGAACTCGTAAGAGTACAGCGATTGCTGTGATCGCAGGAGCAGTAGGGCTCACATTTGCCGCCACAAGCCATTCCCTTGCAGGTTTGACGACGGGTATTTTCTTCATCGCAGTGGCATTTGCCGTCACCATCACCACGTTTTCAGTCATCTATGCTCATTTCCCCGTAACAAAGCAGAATTTCTCCATGTTTCACTCCTTTTTCGGCATGGGTGGACTGGCCGCACCGGTTTTTGTAAAGTTTTATCTGGGCCGAAACTACTCCTACCGCTACGTATATTTAACCTACCTCGTTTTGATCATTCTATTTGGTCTCACCATTGCCTTTCGTCCTGTGTCGGATTATCAGTCCGACGATTCCCCCTTCCACGGGGTAAAAAAAGTGATGAAAAGCCGCTACCTCATTGTCATTACCCTTCTTGCTCTATACTCCGTATCCGAAATGGCTGTCGTGGTGTGGGCGGGCAACTTCTTTAAATCCTCCTTCGGCTTCACCGTTGAAACATCTGCTGTGATGCTGTCCGCCTTCTGGATTCTCTTTACCCTCGGTCGTTTTTTCGGTGACAGACAGATTCGCAAATTCACGCCGCAAATCAACGCCCGGACCATGAGCCTTGCATCCCTCGCTCTTTTTTCTATCTTTATTTTCAGCCCGGTAACATGGTCAGTAAGTGCCTTTCTGCTGGGCGCTCTTTTCATGGCCACTATCTTTCCGTCCATTCATTTTCTCCTGAACCGGATTGCCCCGGATGATGTACGGGCCCCTTTGAATGCCATACTCTTTCTCGCTGTGAGCACATTTGGAATGATCGGTGTACCCTTTGTCGGCATTGTTGGGGAAATAAATATCCGCCTGGGCATGTCAATGATGCTGATTCCCTTTTCCCTGATGGTAACCGTTCTTCCCTTCCTGTGGAAAGGGGAAAAGATATGAGAAATCAATCATGGAGGTCCATATGAGTGAAAGCAAACCAAACCTTGAAGAATTTGAAAAACTGAAAGAACAACCTGTCATTCTGTTTCACGGGTTTTCAGGTGAACAGCTCAACAATCTTATCGATACGCTGAAACATTCCCCTTCATTTTCCGGCAACATCATCATGGCCACGACAACTCCCACATCCGTTCAGTGGTGCATAAAAGATCTGCTCCTCGAGCTCTCAGAAGAGCGCGCGGCTCTGAAGGAACTGAACCAGAAAAAGAAATCAGAATGAGTCATCATAAAATTTGCGTGTACTCCTGCAGTCGAGGGAAACTATTCAAACTGCTCCCCGTATAATTTATCGATTTGAAAATTCCGGAGGGAGCCATTGAAAAAAACTGTTATTCTATTAGTTGTCGCAATTACAGCCCTATCCATTTCCTGTTCAGTTAGCGGCAGGGGTGGGACCAAAGACAAGGGGAAAGACAAGAAAGAAATTGTTGTCCCCGTCCAGGTAGAAGTCCTGGAAAAGGGGCCAATTTCATCCTTTATTCTGTCATCCGGTACGGTTGAAGCAGAAATGAGTGTGGACATAGTGGCGGAAACTACCGGTGTGGTAGAAAAGCTTAACGTGGAAGAAGGAGACAGCGTTAAAAAGGGTCAGATCCTCGCTGTTGTAAATTTTGAAGAATTGAAACTCAGTAAAGACAAGGCTGAAGTTGCCCTGAAAGAAGCGGAGAACACATTCAAACGCACGAAAAACATGTTTGACCGCCAACTGGTCAGTCAGGAAGACTACGACAACGCCAGATTCAACTACAATCAGAAGAAACTCGATTTTGACAATGCGAAAGTTAAGTATGACAAAAGTATGATCAAGGCTCCGTTTGACGGGGTCGTTACTGAGCGTTTCATCACGGCTGGCCAATTCCTTCCCATGAACCAGAAAGCGTTTTCCCTTGTAAACCGGGACCTGCTGAAGGTAAATGTGTTTATCCCGGAAGAACGGGTCAGGGAATTAAAAGTGGGGATGTCTGCAAACCTGGTCAGTGAAGCCGCCAAGCAAACCTTCAAGGGCAGCGTAAAACGGGTTTCCCACATCGTGGATCCATCCACCGGTACTGTCAAAGTAACTGTTTATGTAAAACATGACCCGAATATTCGACCCGGCATGTTTGTGAAAGTCCGCCTTCTTACCGATACAATTTCCGATGCACTGTTGGTTCCCAAAAAGGCTGTCGTCTATCTGAACGACAGGCGGTATATTTTTCTTTACGATGCGAAGACGAAAGAAGCAAAGCAAGTGGAACTAAAGATCGGATATCAGGATGAGATACAATTCCAGTCCCTGAATAAGGATCTGAAAGTGGGCGACCAGATTATTGTGGCGGGTCAAAACGGCCTTAAGGATGGCGCAAAGGTCAGGTTGGGTTAATATGGCAGACCACTCCGTATTCGGGATTACGGTCCGTCGGCCAGTGGCGATCTTCATGATCGTCATTGCTATTGTGGTCTTTGGCTATGTCTCGTACAAGAGATTAGCATTGAATCTTATGCCGGACATCAGCTACCCCACAATCACCGTTCGGACCGAGTTTGAAGGAGCAGCACCCGAGGAAGTAGAAAACAACGTTTCCCGCAGGGTGGAACAGGCTCTGGCCATTGTCAACAACCTATCCACCATCAGCTCCATTTCCAGGTCCGACATGTCCGATGTCATCCTGGAGTTCCGCTGGGGTACCGACATCAACACAGCCATTCAGGACATTCGAGAAAAGCTGGATCAGGTTTTTCTGCCAAAAGAAGCGGGGAAACCCGTCATCCTTCGATATGATCCGACTCTGGACCCCATCCTCACCTTCGGGTTGACTTCGAAGAAAGAAAGTCTGATGTATCTTCGAAATTTTTCGGAAGATAATATTAAGATCCGTCTGGATAAGATTCAGGGAGTTGCCGCAGTCAAAATCCGGGGAGGACTTGAAGAAGAATTTCATGTGGACATCAATCCGTCCAAATTGACCGGTCTGAACATGGACATTGACACGGTCAATAACCGACTGGCCAGTGAAAACGTCAACCTTGCCGGTGGGAAACTGAAAGAAGGCGCCACGGAATATATCGTCAGAACTGTCAACCAGTTCCGGAATATCGACGAAATCCGTAACCTTATTATTGGAACCACAAATGGAGTTGAGATCCGGATCAAGGATATCGGTCAGGTTACCCGATCTTTCAAAGACAGAGAAGTGATCACCCGGATCAATGGCAGAGAATGCGTCATCCTGGAGATTTACAAAGAAGCGGATGCCAACATCGTGGAAGTCGCCAAGCGAGTCAACTTCCAGATGCTCACGACAACGGGGAAAACCGTTCGCACATCTTTGCCGGAACACATGAAGGTTGATCTGCTCTCCGACCAATCCGTATTTATTGAAAATGCTCTGAATGAAGTAAAAGACAACGCCCTGGTAGGCGCCCTACTGGCAATTCTCGTACTGTTTCTTTTCCTCAAAAACATTAAATCTACACTCATCGTTTCCGTTACCATCCCGCTGTCCATTGTCACCACCTTCGCGTTCATGAAATTCTTCAACGTCTCATTGAACATTATGTCTCTTGGGGGCATTGCCCTTGGGGTCGGTATGCTTGTGGACAACGCGATTGTTGTCCTTGAAAGCATCTTCCGATGTCAGGAAGAAGGGGATGAAATCGCAGACGCAGCCGTTCGTGGTACTTCTGAAGTGGGTACGGCTGTTGTTGCTTCCACATTAACTACCATTGCCGTGTTCTTCCCTATTGTCTTTGTGGAAGGTATTGCCGGACAGATTTTCAAAGACATGGCCCTGTCCGTCGTCTTTGCACTGATCGCATCGCTGATGTTCGCACTGTTTTTCATTCCAATGCTGGCATCCAGAAGGGTTAATCCTGGAAAATCAACTGGATTCAAACTGGGTTCTTCCCTTCTTCATTTCCAGTCTTTCAGCGGATTCATCAGACCCCTGCCGCGCAACGGGTTGTTAAAACCAATCGCAGCTCTGTTTCGCGTGATCCGACTTCTATTCTATTTCCCCTTGGAGGTAATGGCGAAAATTTTCGTATTGGCCTACCTGTTTTTTCTGGGGATTGTCTGGATCAGCCGAATTATCTGGACTGCACTGGACCGATTCTTTCTAAACAGAGTACTAACCACTTTTAACAATGGCTTCAACTGGGTTCAAAACGATTGGTACCCAAAAGCACTGAAAGTTGTGCTTGGGAACAAATTGCTTTCCGTTATTCTGATTCTGATAGCCTTTGCAATCACATTCTTCTCATTTCGCGGGCTGGACGCCGAATTGATTCCGGTCATGCACCAGGGGCAATTTACCGTTATTGTAAATTTTCCCGTGGGCACGCCCATTGAAAAAACAGACTCTCTTCTCATGCCCTATGAATCCAAACTATCGGAAATCAAAACCATTCGCACGTACTTCACCCGCATCGGAGTGGAAAAAGATTCCTATGCGAAAGCGGACGAAGGCGAATTTTCCGCAAGAATCGGAGTGATCCTCAAACCTTCAGACGATATTCTCAAAACTGAACAGGACACAATTTCCAAAATCCGGGACATTTTCAGCAACATACCAGATGCTGAAATGAGAGTAGAATACCCCACCCTGTTCACATTCAAGGCACCGGTTGAGGTTGAAGTTCATGGATACAATCTCCAGAAATTAAAACAATACTCCATGCTCGCTCTGGAGAAGATGAAAGAGATTCCGGATCTGAAGGATGTGGAATTGAACATCCGCACCGGAAACCCGGAAACTCAGATCGTCTTTGACCGGGATAAACTGGCTCGGCTGAATCTGAATATCGTAAAGGTGGCAGACCTTGTTCGGAACCAGTTGCTGGGCTATGTCCCAACCAAGTTTATCCGGGGTGACAAACGCATCGATATTCGGGTGAAATTGAAAAACAACACGAAAAAGACTCTGGAGGACCTGAAGAACATCATCGTAAACCCTGGCCAGAAACCCGCTGTTCAACTCTCCGCCGTGGCGACATTCAACATCGTTGAAGGGCCCAGCGAAATCCGTCGCGTGGATCAGCAACGGGTGGGCCTTATCTCCGCAAATATAACCGGCCTTGGTCTGAAAGCCCTTTCAAAACAAATTCAGGAAAAGCTCTCCAAAATCCCCCATCTATCAGACATTGAATACGTGATCTCCGGTCAGAACCAGGAAATGGAAAAGTCCTCCAAGTCTCTCCTTTACGCGCTGCTGCTTTCGATATTCCTGGTGTACATTGTTATGGCATCGCAGTTTGAATCTCTCCTTCATCCCTTTGTTATCATGTTTTCGATACCTCTGGCATTGTTTGGTGTGGGTATTACCTTGTACACACTGCATATCCCCATGTCGGTCATCGTATTCATCGGCCTGATGATGCTTGCCGGTATTGTGGTCAACAATGCCATTGTACTCATTGACTACATTAACCTATTAAGAAAAAGGGGAATGGAAATCAGAGAAGCTATCATCCTTGCCGGAAAAGTGCGGCTTCGCCCCATTATCATGACAACCCTGACCACTGTCCTTGGGCTGCTTCCTCTGGCTATGGGTCTTGGAGAAGGCGCGGAAATTCGCCAGCCCATGGCAATTACTGTAATTGCCGGATTGATCTTTTCCACCGTCCTGACTCTCATGGTCATCCCCACTCTCTACGAGTTGGCAGAGACCCTGAAGACAAAACTTACCGGTGAGAATGGTTCCAGAGAGAACCAAACGTGACGCAGAGGGACATTTAACTACAATACGCAAGAAGTTAGAAAATCATGAAATAGAAAGGGAGGACATGTCCTCCCTTTCTCTGTGTTCTTTCTGCAAAAGAGCATTCCCCGCAGATTCCTTCACTTGCCAATTCCTGTAATTCATTCTATGATAGCAATATGGATGGATTTAACTTGAAAGTCATTGTGGCATGGGGTTTCTTTTTTGCTTTTGTCATCATATCTGTTTACATTATTGTAATCAAGAAGCTCAAGCGGGTGGTACGTGGAGAGGAAGAACGGGAGGCACCCGATTTTGTCCTCGAAAATATTCGGCATACCCTGGACCAGCGCAAAGCGATCTTCCACGAGCTGGAAGTACAGGAAAAACTGAATGAGATCATACTGAACAATCTCTCCATCGGGGTGGCTGTTTTTGACAAATTTAAAATTTTCAAGTCCGCCAACCCCATGTTTCTGAAGCTGTTCAATCTTTCACAGGAGAGCGTGAATCAGTCCATAGTCCAGTTCCAGGATGGGAGCCCCGAGCTCCTCCAGTTTGTACGGCAACTCAAGGACACCGGAGACGGGAAAGGTCAGATTGACAACACCTCAATCCAGGGGAGAATTGTAAAATTGCAGGCAAGGCCCGTCAGTGAACTTCTGGGTGGAAAAGGCGGGTACCTTGTGCTGGCTGAAGACATCACAGAAATTGAAGCTGCAAAAAGTCAACTGGAGCTGAAAAAGCGGCTGGAAATAATCGGAGAAATGTCTGCGGGACTCGCCCACGAATTTCGCAATGCCCTCTCTACCCTTAAGGGGTACGCCCAGATGATCGAAAATGAATCCCCCCCGTCCATTATTGCCCAGCACAATACTCAAATTCTCTCGGAAGTGGAAGAAATCAACAACGTGGTTAACCAGTTTCTCCTCTATGCCAAACCACTTCAACTGAATCTGCAGATCGTTTCAGGTGCAACCATTCGTGAGGATATTCTGCTTACCTTTCCAGACTTGCAGAATATTCTTGAAATTACAGTGATTCCGGATGATATTTCCTTTAAAACTGACAGGACCCTCCTGAAGCAATGTCTCATAAATCTGATTCGAAACAGCCGGGAACATCTTGCAGGCACCGGCAGGATTCATGTTCATATTGAAAAACTGAAGGGCAGCATTCGGATCGCTGTCCAGGACAACGGCTCGGGTATGGATGCTCAAATCGTGGAACACGCACTCGTTCCTTTTTACACGACAAGAAAAGACGGCACTGGACTGGGCCTGTCACTCTGCGAAAAAATTGTGTCACGCCTGGGAGGAAGTATCACCATTGAATCGGCAACAGATGTGGGAACCACGGTGGTACTCACATTATGAGCCGGATATTGATCATAGAAGACCGGGATTCCCTTCGGGAAATGCTGGTCAAGTTTCTTTCGGCCCAGGAGGTACTCAGTGCCCCCTCTGCCGAAGAGGCCCAACCACTCCTCGTACACTATCCCGAAATTGTACTTTGCGATCTGAAACTCCCCGGCATGTCTGGTATAGATTTTGTCCGAAAAACCATACCTGATTTCCCTGAAACTCTGTTCATAATAATGACGGCCTTCGGAGACATTCCAACTGCTGTGGAAGCCATGAAGGCCGGTGCATATGAGTTTTTACCAAAGCCACTGGATCTGAATCACCTGTCGATTGTCCTGAAGCGCGCAAAGGAAATGCTGAAACTCCGACGCATCGCGACAACTGACTCTGACCTGACTATCGTGGGGGAAAGCCCGGCAATGCTGGAAACGCTGAAGGTAGCAGCAAAAGTAGCTCCACTGGACTGCTCTGTACTTCTGGCAGGGGAAAGCGGAACCGGAAAAGAAGTCCTTTCCCGATGGATTCACCGTCATTCCAAACAGAAAAATGTCAGCTTCTGGGCAATGAACTGTGCGGCAATTCCCGAATCACTCCTGGAATCAGAACTTTTCGGTCATGAACCCGGCGCCTTCACTGGTGC
>PFTO01000164.1 GCA_002789615.1 Acidobacteria bacterium CG_4_9_14_3_um_filter_49_7
TATGGCACAAGGAAAATGAAATGGGAAGCTATTTTAATGTTTTTTTCTACTTATTATTCATCGAGGGGATCGAAAATATCGTAAAGAAAAGAAATATAAAGAGATGAGGCAAGTCTTACTTTGGAAATATTTCTTTAAGAAAATGGCATTTGTTCTGTATTTTCGTATACTTGCTTTCAGATGGGAGTTTGTTGCATAATGGAGAAAGTGAATGTGGAAATTGGAGGTAGGCATGTTGAAGTACTTGCCCGGATTTATAAAAGGAATCCTTCTCTATGTTTTTCTGGCGGTACATACACTGATGTGGGTACCCTTTATCCTGGTCTCAGCTTTCTTCAAATACTTATCTCCTTTTTCCGGTATACGTCGTTTTTTCAACCGGGTTTTAAACGGAATTGCGATTTCCTGGACAGGTATCAATAATTGTACTTTCAGAGCGTTTCATCGGACAGAGTGGGAAATACGGGGAGTCAGCGAGTTGAATCTGAAGGAGTGGTATCTGCTATTGCCCAACCACCAGTCCGCGGTGGATATTCTTGCACTGCAAATGGTTTTTCACAGAAAAACACCTGTGTTTAAGTTCTTTTTGAAGTGGGAACTGATGTGGGTACCGGTACTTGGGTTCATCTGGAAGGTACTGGATTTCCCCTTCATGAAGCGATATTCACGGGAAGTCCTGTTGAAGAAACCACATCTGAAAGGAAAGGACCTGGCAAAAACCCGGAAGGCCTGCGAAAAGTTCAGGGACATCCCGGTGGCAATCATCAATTTTGTGGAGGGAACGCGATTCAAGCCCGAAAAACAACGAAAACAGAAATCGCCATATCGACATCTATTGAAACCGAAAGCCGGTGGCGTCGCCTTTGTGTTGGGAGCCATGGGGGGACAGTTGCATCGGCTTCTCGATGTTACGATTGTGTATCCGGACGGTGTCGTGTCACTCTGGCAATTTCTCTGCGGAAAGGCAAAGAAGATTGTAGTACATGTCCGTGATTTGCCGGTGGCATCCGAGTTGATCGGGGATTATTTTAATGACATGGAGTTCAAGAAAGGGTTTCAGCAGTGGTTGAACGATCTTTGGGCTTTCAAGGACAATGAGATTGAAGAGATTCTTTTGGCTGAGTCCGGCCTGAGCATCGGCACTGATTGATGTGTGATAAAATGAGCATGATTGTTTTTGTGAAAAAGGAGAACCAATGGCGGTTTTGATGGACGGCAGGACCCTGGCCCACAAAATTACCGACGGGATGAGACATGAGGTAGACGCTTCAGGCCTTCGCCCCGGGCTGGCTGTCATTCTGGTGGGGGAAAACCCTGCTTCTGCAGTCTATGTAAGAATGAAGGAAAAGGCGTGTGAAAAGCTGGGATTTTTTTCCAGTGGATTTCGGCTTCCGGCGGATGTTTCTGAGGCTGAACTGACTACGTTGATTCTTCGGCTGAACAATGATCCCGATATCCACGGCATCTTACTGCAGCTTCCGATTCCCGGTCACCTTGATGAGAAAAAAATGCTGTCGCTGATTTCACCGGACAAGGATGTGGACGGCTTTCATCCGGTGAATGTGGGCAAATTGATGGTGGGGGACGAGTGCTTTGTACCTTGTACCCCCCGGGGAATCATGGCGCTTGTTGATGCGTACAATGTGGAACTCGAAGGGAAACGTGTTGTAGTGATCGGACGAAGTAATATTGTGGGAAAACCGATAGCCATGCTGATGCTGCACCGTCACGCCACTGTGACGATTTGTCACTCAAGGACAGTGGACCTGGCAGGACTGTGCCGGGAAGCTGATGTGTTGATCGCGGCGGTGGGTAGACCTTATTTTGTGGACGAAACGTTCGTGAAGCCCGGTGCAACAGTGGTGGACGTAGGCGTCAACCGGGTAGACGATGTGGAGACAGCATCACAGCTTTTTGGGTTGGAAAGTCCGAAATTGCAAAAGATTAGAGACAAAGGCTATGTGCTTTGCGGAGACGTGAATTTTGAGGAGGTAGAAAGCAAGGCCGCACTGCTTACGCCCGTTCCCCGCGGCGTTGGACCATTAACCATTGCCATGCTGATGCAGAACACCTTCGACTCTGCAAAGCGATTTGCTGAGAAGGGTTGAAGGTATAGAAAATCGTCGGAACTGCGTTTCCGGATATGATCCGGGAAAGTAAAAAAAATATAAGTTACGAAGAGGAGTGATCAATGGCATTGAGCATTTATCTCGATGGAAAGTTCGTGGACAAAAAAGAAGACGCAACAGTATCGATTTTTGAGCACGGCCTGCTGTATGGGGACGGAGTGTTTGAAGGCATTCGAGTCTACAACGGCCTTGTGTTCCGCCTGGAAGACCATATGGGCCGGCTTTTTAATTCAGCTAAGGGGATTGATCTGAAGATTCCTGTTTCCAAGGAGGAAATGACGGAGTTGGTGCTTGAGACGACACGCCGGACCGGACTGGACGATTGCTATATTCGCCTTCTGGTGACTAGAGGGATCGGGGACCTGGGAATTGACCCCAGAAAGTGTGAAAAGGCGGCTATTTATATCATCGCGACAGGCATTGCCCTTTACCCGGAGGACCGCTACGAACAGGGACTCAAAGTGGTTACTGTTTCCACAAGACGTACCCGGCCCGATATGCTGAATCCTCAATTCAAGTCCTTGAATTACCTCAACAATATACTGGGCAAGATGGAAGCAAACCGGATGGGCGCTGATGAGGGGATCATGTTGAACGCTGAGGGATATGTGGCAGAGTGCACTGCAGATAACATTTTTGCCGCAAAGAACCGGGAGCTGTTCACGCCGCCGCCTTATCATGGCATTCTTGAAGGCATTACCCGCAAAGTGATCATCGAGATTGCAAAAGAGAACAATGTTCCAATCCATGAGCGGGGGATGGTGTTGCAGGATTTCATTGCAGCGGATGAGGTTTTTCTCACCGGATCCGGCGCAGAATTGATCCCGGTGGTGGAGATTGATGGTCGACCGGTTGGAGATGGAAAGGTTGGAGACGGTTTTCGGGAACTGCGGAAATTATTTCAGGAACGGACAAAATATGACGGCATCCCCTTCAAGTAAAACGGCAATTGCTGAAGTTACGGCCTCATCAGTTGGTGGGGCCTTTTTGATTGTGTATGCGCTGGGGCTCTATGCTGGCCAGAACTTTCTAAATCCGCTTGTGTGGAAAACTTTCGGAATCCTGGCCGCGATGGAGACAGTCGCAGCCATCATTCTGAAAGCGGATAGAAGAGTGATTGTTCTCTCAATGGTTCTGACGGGTGGAGCATTTGCCGGCAGTTTGACGATCCAGCAACATGCTTTTTTTCCGATTGCGTTTATGCTGGCGGCCTCACTGGTTTTTCTCGGCTACCTTGTCTGGTTTTACCGTGAGAGCATCGGTTCTTTTGTGGGGCTTTCCGGTGCCATTTCGGGGACAGTTCTACTCTGGTTTGTCACTTCCCATTTTCTTCGCACAACCAACAGCTTCGTGCTGGTGGGAGCAGGTTTGGCTTACATTATGGGACGGCGTGGAATCCGGGAAGGAAAGGATCCGGAAACGACCTATAAGGCATTGTTTTTCAATACCATGCTTCCCTGCTTCCTGATTCTTGCGATCGGTGGTATCGGTTACGGGAAATGGCTCTACCCTTTGGCAGCCCTGTCATTTGCCTCTGGAGTAGGATTGTTTTATGTGGAAA
>PFTO01000032.1:0-3623 GCA_002789615.1 Acidobacteria bacterium CG_4_9_14_3_um_filter_49_7
TGCATATCCCATGATAGATGCCATCGGTGTTTTCAATTCATGGGTAATGTTCCCCACAAGTTCACTCTTGAAAACGTCATACCGACCGCGCTCCGTGATATCATGCATCACAACCAGCGTATCGGTTTTTACGTCCCGGACATATACCTCAAAAAATCGCCCCCCCCGATTCAACCTGGGGAAATAATCTTCATCTGACTGTAAAACGTTTCGAAGCAATGTCAGCGTTTCCAGATCAGATATCTGATCCAGAACATTTTCACCTCTATTCAAGCTAATTCCAAGATGCTTTTCGACATTCTGATTGAAAAGAATGACTCGCTTTTCGGCATCCACGAGAAGAATGCTTTCCTCCATGGTAGAAAGAATTTGCTTCAATCTGGCTCTTTCGTCTTTCACTTTTCGCTGATTGTTCAGCATGGAGTGGTAGATCCGGTAAATCAGGCCGGATATGCGGGACATAGTGGGGTCACCAAATGCGGGGAAATGGACATCTTCCTTTCCACTCTCAACTTGCTGGACAATTTCGTCTAATTGGAAAAGAGGCCGCGTCAGCCGCTTCGCCAGATAAAGGGAAATCAGCCCGATAGCAATAAGAAGAACAATCAATGACAGCATCACATGTTCTCGCCATGTGGACAGAATCATCGCCACATAGGTCATGGGATAGGCAACCCTGAGCACCATGCCACTTCCTAATCTGGCCGCATAGTACATCATGTCCTGCTTCACTGTATGACTGAATCGTACAGAATGTCCCTCTCCGCTAACCATCGCCCCGGCCACTTCCGGTCGCATGGCGTGGTTTTCCATAGATAGAATCTGCCCCGGTTCCAGGTAGGAATCATCCACCACTACACCATCGGGGCGAATCAGTGTAACCCGCAGCGTGGTGTTTTTTGAAATTTGCTGCAACACATTGTGGGAAGACAGGTTAAATTCACGATGATTCTCATACTGGGAGAGAATCTGCCACATATTGTGCATCTCAGACAGCAGCTCATTTTCCCCGGATTCCATCATTCGGGATGCCGAATAAGAGAAAACCCATAACAGCACAAGGACAATGGGAATATAAATAACGGCAAAGAATTTCAGGAAAGATTTCATACTTCCATCCGATAACCGATTTTGGGAACGGAACGGATCAATTGGCCCTTTTTCCCCAGTTTTTTCCGAAGTGAAGAAATGTGCGCATCCACAGTTCTGGTAAAAATATCTGCCTCATATCCCCAGATGGTATTGAGCAGCTGGTTTCTGGTAAAAACCTTTTCCGGGTTCCGGACAAAGAGCTGAAGCAGGTCGAACTCCTTTGCAGCCAGTTGAATGTCCCGCCCATCTACTGAAGCCCGATGGGTCTCTGAATTCACGCTTATTCCGGCATGCGCGTCATTTTCACGCCCCACGCTTGTGGCTCGACGCAGAAGCGCCGCCGTTTTTGCCAGCAACACCTTGATACTGAATGGTTTTGTCAGGTAGTCGTCTGCCCCGGCGTCCAGTCCCGCTATGATGTCCCGTTCACTGTCTTTTGCGGAAACAATCATCACCGGCGTATCGGAAACCCGGTCCATTCCCCTGATAATTTTCAGGAACTGGTCACCCTGGAGCCCCGGCAGCATAAGGTCCAGCAGAATCAGGTCAAACTGGGCATCATTCACAAGCATCAACGCGTCATTGGCATTGTCAGTGCCAACCGGCGAATAACCGGATGTTCTCAGGTTAAATTCCACCAGTGCCCGAAGGTCGGGTTCATCTTCAATTATCAGTATGCGCTTCATCTTCTGTCTCCTTCAATGGAGTGTGACGAATAATATTGCCTGAAACCATAAAATACACATTTTCTGCAATGTTTGTAGTGTAGTCGGCAATTCTTTCCAATCCCTTTGCCACCAGCATCAGTGAAAAAATGGCCTGATTTTTCCGAAGATCTTCCACGAGATAGGTAACCAGTTCCCTGAGGATCTGGTTGTTCAAATGGTCCACTTCGTCGTCCCTGCGAATCAGTTCAAGGGCACCATTTGAGTCTTTTTCAAGATAGCTGTTCACGCTGTCCACAACCATCTTTGCCGCCAACTCGCCCATCCTGGGGAGATCTATATAGGGTTTAACAGGGGGAACCTTGTTTAGTTTCAGAACCTCTTTGCAGATATCCACACAGTGGTCCCCGATTCGTTCCAGGTCTACTATAATCCGTGTCGCCGCAATGATGAATCGAAGGTCAATGGCTTTGGGCTCATAAAGGGCAAAGATTCTCAGACAATGCTCGTCTATCTCCACGTCCATGCGGTCAATTGCGTCATCCCGGCCTATTACGTCTTTCGCCATCTCATCGTCTCTTTCCACGAGAGACCGAACGCTGTCACTGACCATACGTGAAACCGCATTCCCCATCTCTGCAATTCGGCTTCTCAAATCTGTATATTCCGTTTCCTGATGTCTCATGCCCGCCTCCATCAACCAAACCGACCGGTGACATATTCTTCGGTCAGTTTCACGTTCGGATTTGTAAAAATCACGTCTGTTTCATTGAATTCTATCAGTTCCCCGACATACATGAAAGCAGTATAGTCAGAAATTCTTGCCGCCTGCTGCATGTTGTGGGTCACAATAATTACTGTTACCTCTTTTTTCAACTGAAAAATCAGCTCTTCAATCTTACTTGTGGAGATCGGATCCAGCGCACTGGTGGGTTCATCAAATAGAATGACTTTCGGCTCAACCGCAAGGGCCCTTGCTATGACCAGCCTCTGCTGCTGCCCGCCGGAGAGGCCGGACGCGCCTGATTTCAACCTGTCCTTTACCTCATCCCACAACGCAGCGTGCTTCAGGGCCATTTCCGCCCTGTCTGTCAATTCCGTACGGTTGAGAATCCCTTTCAATTTCAATCCGTAAGCAATATTGTCAAACACAGTCATGGGAAAAGGCGTTGGCTTCTGGAAAACCATACCGATTCCCGCCCGGAGTTCTGTGAGGTCCACATCATTTCCAAGCAGATCCTGACCCTCCATAATAATCCGGCCCTCGTAGTGATTGCCGGGATACAAGTCATGCATCCTGTTGAAACAACGAAGAAATGTCGTTTTTCCGCAACCGGACGGCCCGATCAACGCGGTCACGGCATTTCTCGCAACGTCCATCGTAATGTTCTTTATCGCCCTCACTGATCCGTAGGATAAACCGAGATCCTGGACTTGAATCAACACTTCCTCAGCCGGGATTTTGATATTTTTGCTCATGTCAGCTTCTGTACCTCCACTTGATCAGCAGGCGCCCTGCAATGGTCACCAGCAGAATTGCCGCAGTAATCACCAGAGCAGCCGCCCAGGCCATTCCGTGCCAGTCATCATAGGGCCCCATGGCATACTGAAATATTGTAACCGTCAGGGACGGTGTTGAATCATTGAGATTGGTGGTGAAAAAGGAATTATTAAATGAGGTGAACAATAGGGGAGCGGTTTCCCCCCCCACTCTGGCAATGGACAGGAGAATTCCCGTAAAAATGCCGGTGGCAGCACCCCGGTACACCACCTGAGTAATTACCTTGTAGTAAGGGGCCCCCAGGGCAAAGGCTGCCTCCCGCAAAGACCATGGCACCAGTGACATCATGTCTTCTGTTGTGCGGA
>PFTO01000032.1:3690-7115 GCA_002789615.1 Acidobacteria bacterium CG_4_9_14_3_um_filter_49_7
GATAGACGGGATGCTCACCATGATGTCGGAGAGTGTGCTGACAAAGCGTCCCAGCTTTGAATGCCTGCCATACTCCGACAGAAAGGTTCCACCCAGCACGCCGATTGGAATTCCGATCACCATGGCGACAAGGGTAATCAAAATCTGCCCGACAAAGGCGTTTCGAAGGCCACCCCCCTCAAATCCAGGGGGCACCGGGTCTTTGGTAAACAAGTCCAGCGTGATAAAAGACATTCCGTGGCGAAAGACGTCCCAGAGGATGAAGAATAACCAGAAAAGGCCGATTGCAGCCGCCAGGGTCGATAAACTCAGCGCCACCTTGTTTTGGATCTTCCGTTTTGTGAGCGGGTTCATGATTTCGCCCTCTCTTTTAATATGAATTTCGCTGCGGCCAGAGTCAGAAAACTCATGGCAAACAGTATGAGTGCAAGGTAAAAAAGGGAGGCCATGTACATGTCCGAATCCGCTTCCGTAAACTCATTGGCCAACGTAACCGTAATGGTGGAAGAAGCATCCAGAAGAGATCTGGCAATCTGATGCTTATTCCCCAACACAAACGCCACCGCCATCGTCTCTCCCAGCGCCCGGCCCATGGCAATCACAATGCCGCCGAATATACCGCTTTTAGAATAAGGCATCACAACGTTGCGAATGACTTCCCATCTTGTCGCACCGATTGCGTAGGCAGATTCCCGCAGAACTTGGGGTGTCAAATTGAATGTATCCCTGGCAATAGATGCTATAAACGGAATAATCATAATGCTCAAAATTGTACTGGCGGTAAGAATGTCAATACCAAGGGGTGTACCGCTGAAAAGCGAACCAAGATATGGCACCTTTCCAATTGTATGCTGCAGAAAGGGTTCCACCGTATCTCCCATGATGGGCGCAAGTGTAAATAGCCCCCACATTCCATAGATGATACTGGGTATTGCTGCCAGCAGCTCAATGGCGGTGCCCATGGCTCCCTTGAGAAAGCCGGGACACATCTCTGTTATGAAAATCGCAATTCCAATAGAAACCGGTATCGCAATGGCCATTGCCAGAACGGTTGTAACGATGGTTCCGTACAAAGAGCTGGCAGCGCCGAACACTTCGTGCACCGGATCCCAGGTGGGTGTACTGATGAAGCGAAAAAAGCCGAATTTTTGAATCGCCGGCAACGACTGGTGTGCCAGTGACAAAAAGATGCCCACAATCACCGCAAGTACCATCATCGCAGCAAAAAATGTTGTGGCTCTGAAAATTTTATCTTTGTAATCTTTTACTTTTTGATTCGCCATATTTATCCCACGAAACATGGAAAAGCCCGGAGGGGGCAAGGCCCCCTCCAAACCTGAGTATGAAGAGATTCCTGTTGAACCACTCCATCAATAAATGCCGTTTCTCTTCCAATAACTGCGGATGCTGTCCTTCAGTGACTTGGGCAGTGGCACATAGATGAGCTTTTCTGCTGTTGCGTCGCCATTATTGAACGCCCAGTCGTAAAACTTCACGACTTTTTTGTTGGCTGCGGGCTTTTCAATCCCAAGGAGGATGAAAGAAGCGCCGGCAATGGGCCAGGAACCGTCACCGGGGGCATCCACCAGCCAGAGGTAATATCCCTCGTCCGGGTTCCACTTTGCTCCGGCAGCCGCATCCTTGAACGCTTCAAAGGAAGGGTCTACAAACTGGCCATTCTTATTCTGCAGCTTGACGTAGGTCAGGTTGTTCTGCTTCGCGTAGGCGAATTCCACATAGCCGATGGCGTTTTTCACCCGCTTCACGTAGTTTGCAACACCTTCGTTACCCTTTCCGCCAATTCCAGCCGGCCAGTTGACAGACTTGCCTTTCCCCACCTTTTTTTCCCAGTCTCTGGAAACGGTTGAAAGGTAGGTGGTATAAATCGCCGTTGTGCCGGAGCCATCGGATCGGTGTACAACCGTAATGTTTCCCTCTGGGAGGTGCAGGCCCTTGTTGATTGCCAGAAGCCGGGGGTCATTCCAAGTTGAGATTTCCCCGAGGAAAATCTTTGCCAGGGCATCCGGGGTCAGCTTCAACTGCCCGCCTGTCAGTCCCTCCACATTTACCACCGGCACCACGCCGCCGATAATCGCCGGGAACTGGAGCAGATTCGCCGCCTTCAGGTCTGCCGGTTTTACCGGGGCGTCAGAAGCGCCGAAATCCACCGTCCTGTTCTTGATCTGACGAACACCGCCGCCGGAACCAATGGACTGATAATTCAATTTAACACCGGTTTCACCGTGATAATTGAATGCCCACGCGGAATACACCGGATAGGGAAAGGTCGCGCCGGCGCCGTTGATTGTGTCCCCCGCCACCAGCGTAAGCGAGATTGCGATGAAGAGAAGAGAAAGAAAAATGTTTTTCAGTTTCATAGGGTCCTCCTTCGCAGCCATGGTAAGAAACCAATGAGAGAAGGTTGCCTCAAAAATGTAAAGAATATGTAAAAGAATCAACCCGGCAGGCCGTGAGGCCCGCGGCAGGTTGAGCAGAAAGCAAGGTTAAGGTTGAGCCGGATAACAGAGTTAAGAGTTATGAGCGGCAAAGACAAAATGAACTATTGACTGTCCTTTGCCAACTTTCTGGTTTTGATGGCATTGATCATCATACATTTCATCCACACCGCCGCAGGCACCGCTGCGAAACCATGGGGGATGGACTCAAATTAGGGTTGGCGTTTCATGGTGTCTATTCGATGATGATTAGTTGGTGGGGTAATCTTTTGAATCGAAAAAAACTTGGTAGAGCCCACCCCACATTATCATGGTTTCATAAATGTATACGAACAAAACCCGGAAATAGTTCTCTATTTCCAAGTGATTCCCAATCACCGACCTTCACTTTTATCAAATCAGAATTGCGCGATTGAAAATGCCGTATTCATGTTAAAATCTACGGAACATGAACCACAAGGAGCAACGATGACCACAGGAAAACGTAAATACTCCCCACTTTTCTGGTTGACAATCATGTTCGAGTTTTTCGAACGTGGATCCTATTACGGCATGATGAGCGTGCTGTCGGTATACTTCACCGATGTTCTCATGTTCCAGAAAGAATCCGTTGGCATCATCAAAAGTACGATCCAGCCCCTCTTATATTTCCTGCCCATCATCACCGGTGCACTGGCAGATCGTTTCGGTTATCGAAAAATGCTTACCATTGCATTCTCGTTCCTGGGTATTGGCTATTTTTTCACAGCGAGGGCAACATCCTACGGATTGGTTTTCCTTGCGCTGGTGGTAATGGCGATTGGTGCCGGGACATTCAAACCGATCATCTCCGGTTCCATCGCCAAGCTCACGGACGAAGAAAACTCCTCTGAAGCCTTTGGCATATATTACTGGTCCATTAATCTGGGTGCCTTTCTTTTTCCGCTTTTCCTGGTTCCTTTTCTGAAAAACAACATCGGTTGGCAGTGG
>PFTO01000002.1:0-548 GCA_002789615.1 Acidobacteria bacterium CG_4_9_14_3_um_filter_49_7
GAATCCACTCTATCTTGTTCTCACTTCTATGTGTTATGTCACGCCATTCAACTGTCCCAACCCCACTCACATCTGGTCACAGAAAAAGCTTGCGTTATGAACATACGTTCATTATATTGAATTGTGGAGGTGAAACATGGTGCGACCGAGAAAACTACGGTTTGTTGGAATGGAACCTGGATTTCGGATGTTCAAGCCGATGGGAATCCCGGCGATGGAGATAGAGCAAGTAGTGTTAACACTGGATGAATTTGAGGCAATTCGACTGGTGGATCTTGATGGGATGGACCATGAAGGGGCTTCGGCCCTGATTGGCATTTCGCGGCCCACGCTTTCACGTCTGGTGGAACAGGCTCGTCACAAGGTAGCGGATGCTGTTGTAACGGGTAAAGCGCTTGTAATTGAAGGCGGAAATGTGGAGATGGTTAACCGGGGTCGTTGTGATGATTGTGGTCGGGAAATTTCCCGGAGCAGAGGTGGGGGGCGTCACCGTTGCGGCGGGAGTTTGAGCTGATGTCCCATTTCAGACTCTCTGGCGGTGTAGTCAT
>PFTO01000002.1:566-15971 GCA_002789615.1 Acidobacteria bacterium CG_4_9_14_3_um_filter_49_7
GAAATGTCCGATAACATAGAAGCCCTGGCAGCAAAGTGCGGATTTGACCGCCTGGGCCGGATTCCCTATTGCGCGGAGGAAGTTATTTCGGCTATGAATAATGGTCAAACTGTAATTGAGTCGGCACCAAATTCGCCCGTGGCGAAAGCTGTTGTGGATGTTTGGCAGCAACTGCTTTCCAGGGTGCCCGAAGACTGAATTGAAATATTTGGAGGATAGTACATCATGAGTGAAAATTCCTGTTCAACAGGTTCGTGCGGAATGAATCAGAACCCGGAGCAGATTGCCCGGCAGCGCCAGGTGGAACGCACCCTCGGTGGGATTAAACATAAAATCGTGGTGCTTTCCGGTAAGGGAGGCGTGGGTAAAAGTACCGTTGCGGCGTCCATTGCCACAAAACTGGCAGTGGAAGGTCACCGGGTGGGCATTCTGGATGTGGATATCCACGGTCCAAGTGTTCCGCGCATTTTCGGTGTCAAGAATGAGCGCCCTGGGATGACGGATGAAGAGAAAATGATTCCGGTGCCGATGACGGATAATCTGAAGTTGATGTCAGTGGGATTTCTGTTACCAAATGACAAAGAAGCGCTGATATGGCGCGGCCCGTTGAAAATCGGCCTCATTGAGCAGTTCTTTTCCGACGTGGACTGGGGAGAGCTGGACTACCTCGTGGTGGATTGTCCTCCGGGAACTGGAGACGAGCCCTTGTCCATCCTGCAGATGATTCCGAACGCCCGGGGCATTATCGTGACCACACCCCAGGGACTTGCGGTGGAAGATGTACAGAAATCCATCACCTTCTGCAAAAAAATGAACCTGGATCTTCTGGGCATTGTGGAAAACATGAGCAGTTTTCAATGCCCGCACTGCGCTGAATCCATTGAGATTTTCCCGGGAAAAGGCGGGGAGATGATGGCAAAGGACGCTGGCGTCCCCCTGCTGGCAAAGCTTCCGCTGAATCATAAGTTGATGGAAGCATCTGACAATGGAAAGCTCATGCAGGCATTCAAGGAAATGTCATCTTTTGACCCCATCGTAAAGGTGTTGAGTGAGCTGGAGGAAATGCAACCGGCGAAGAAAGAAGCCGGAACTATGGCTGCTTCGGCCACTCAGATGCCCCGGAAAGACGATCGGATTCAGACCATCGCAATGCCTGTTGATGCGAACAACGTGCTGGATGCCCATTTCGGCCACGCGTCCGGCTTCGCGTTTTTCGTTGTGGATACACAAAAGAAGATCGTGGTGGAGAAAAAAACCCTGACCCCTCCTGCCCATGAGCCGGGTGTCATTCCCACCTGGATCGCGGCCCAGGGAACCCATACACTTCTCACCGGTGGCCTGGGAGAAAGTGCCCGGAAAATCCTGGTGGACAAGGGTGTAGATGTTGTAGTCGGCGTATCATCGGACAATGCGGAAAAGATAGCAAAAGACTACCTGAACAACACCCTTAATATTGCTGGAAATCAATGTAATCATTGAGAGAATAAATAAAGTTAGCGAAGGAGAAACAATGAAACACAAAATGGACACCTTGTGTGTACATGCCGGGATGAGTGAAAACGAACACCTTGCCGTGGCGCCTCCCATCTATCAGACTTCCACCTTCAAATTCCGGGATGTCGACCACGGGGCGGCACTGTTTTCCGGAAGGGAAGAGGGTTATATCTATTCACGGATGCTCAACCCCACAGTGAAGGCAGTGGAAGACGCAGTGGCCGAACTGGAAAACGGGCACAAGGGACTGGGCACTGCCAGCGGAATGGCAGCGATTAATACCGTTTTCATGGCATTTGTTAAGGCAGGCGGCCACGTGGTGTGCAGTGAATCCGTGTATGGCCCCACCGCGACTTCGCTGGAAAAAGTGCTGGTGGATTTTGGTGTGGAATATACCTTTGTGGATACGTCCGACCTGGCCGCCGTAAAGGGCGCTATTCGCCCCAACACGAAGATGGTGTATGTGGAAACACCGGGAAACCCGACCCTGGTGGTGTCTGACATTGCGGAAACCGCTAAAATCGCACATGAAGCTGGTGCACTGCTGGTGGTGGACAATACTTTTTCTTCTCCTGTTGTCCAGCGGCCGCTGGACCTTGATGCGGATATCGTCGTTCACAGCATGACCAAATTCCTCAACGGCCACGCGGACGTGGTGGCGGGGATGATCGTAGTAAAGACTGAAGAGCAGTACAGGAAATGCCGATACATGCTCAACCACTTGGGTGGCGTTATCCCACCTTTTGAGGCATTTCTGGTACTGCGGGGTATCAAAACCCTGTCTATCAGAATGAAGAAACACAATGAAAACGCGCAGAAAATTGCGGAATATCTCGAAGCCCATCACGCGGTGTCGTGGGTAAAATACCCGGGTCTGCCGTCTCATCCTCAGCATGAAATTGCCAGGAAGCAAATGGATGGATACAGCGGCATTATCAGCTTTGAATTGAAAGGTGGCCTGACTGCGGGGAAAAATATGATGAACAGTGTGAAGGTGGCACAGCTTGCAGTGTCTCTTGGTGGGGTTGAGTCCCTGATTCAACATCCCGCTTCCATGACCCACGCCGGTATGCCGAAGGAGCTTCGGGAGCAGGCTGGTATTACGGACGGTCTGGTACGCTTGTCCGTCGGCATTGAAGATGTTGATGAGCTCATCGCCGACCTTGATCAGAGCATGAAATAAATCTCCAATAACAGCAACAGCATTAAACCGGGGCCACATAGCCCCGGTTTTTCTGTCGCCATCTTCTCCTTCTTTTCAAGGCTTCAATCACAAGTAAATTCTGGATGTCCCTGTACCTGCGATATCTGGAAATCCGGCCAAATCTTGACAGGGGAAAATAGGAGACTTATACTCCAAACAGGAAATCCTGAAAATTCAACACATTATTTCGGTCGATTAGTGTCTGCTGAGAAAAGGAGGAAGAAAGATGGGGTACACCTTTTTTACCATCAGTGCCTATGTTTTCATGAGGGCTTTTGAGGTGATTTTTAAGGGACAGGAAAAAAACCATGGTACAACGTGTGTGTAAGAATCATTGGGATAGGTGTTTTGTACGCGGGACTATCATCAATGATATGGCTCTATTTCAACGAAATCCATCTCCTGGGATTTGATCCCAAGTAGTATTTCTTTCGTTTCAGAGACAATTTCCGGGTTTCACCGAGGTTCAAAAGGGTTGCTCTGCACGCATTTCTTCAGATGGCTGCTGATCCGTGACGGTTGATTCATTGGAAATCGGTGTCGTAATCTGGGATAATGACCGGGAACAGAAAAAGATAGAGGGGTTTGTCATGAAACGAATCTGGTTGATTGTATGTTTTCTTATCCTCGCCGTACCGGTTCGTCCGGCGGCATTGGCACTGAAGCCGGTGCTGACGGCAAATCTGATGCCGGGTGTTACGGTACTCACCGGCATTTCACCGAAGGCCGGGGACACGTTGCCGGAATTTACGGCAAATGTGGCGTTTCAAAAATCGGCCACGGTCACTCTTTCGGGTGAAGGTACAGTGGTGGCGGTCTGCTATCTGAGTGTCGCGCAGTTTCAGACAGCTTCTTTCAAGGTTGAAAAGGGTGTGGAGGCAAAGCTGTTCCTCGATGACAAGCCGGTTGAACCCGGCAAGCCCCTTGTGTTTGAAACAGGTGGACACAAAGTGACCATGCTGTTGAAGGGAACAGCAGCCACCGAGGGCGCTGAACCTGTAACCATTGACGGGTTGGATGCGACAGTTACCGTCACGGGAGAGAGGGCTTATTCCCACCTGGATTACACAAAACTGGTGAGCCCCGGGTATTTTACCGCCAGCTCAGACGGAAGGTTTGCAGCCGTAACGTTGTCAGGACGGGACGATGAGGGGAAGCGGAAGGGCTCTCTGGCCGTAATTCGGCTGGATGGCGCAGCGGTTCAGAAGCATGAAATCGAAGGTGCAAGACAACCGGTCTTTTCCAGCGACAGCAAACAACTTTATTATGTGAAAGACAAAAAAATCATGGTGCTGGATCTGGGCTCCATGGATAAACATCTGGTCCGGTTGATGGAAAAGCCCGTTTCCGGACTGGCCGTGTCGGAAGATGGTCGATTCCTCTATTTCATTGTTCGGGACACATTCAAACAGAAGAAAAAGGGGGACTATTCCCTCTGGACCCGGATGGAGCAGAAGCGGCCGGAATGGCTGAGCAAGTCTTTCCTTTTCTCACTCTCCACGGATGGTGTGGTGCTTCAAAAACTCTATGGCCCGGTCTCCATTTCCGCTTACGATGTGCACAAGAATCACGTTGTACTGTCTGTGAATGAAGATATTGACCGGTATCCGTGGTCTTCATTCAGAGTTGTGGATTTGAATCTGGAAACGCTGGCAGCCCAGCAAGTAGGTGCATACAGCCGCAGTTTTGATGAAGTGAAATATCTCGATGACAAAACTGTGCTGTTTGTTTCTCAACGACGCCCCTACCGGGAGGGACAGCAGACCAATTATTATGACAAAGCACTGTTTACGCTGGATATGACCAGTGGTGAAATCCATTGTGTGTCTTTAGACGCAGCATTCAGTCCCGGCATTGACATCATCTACACCCGTCAGACTTCTGATACGCTTCAAAAGATAAAGGACGGCGAGGTAATATTTATTGCCACTCTGGACGGGAAAGGCGCCGTGTTCCGGTACAAAGATGGTGAAGTTTCCAAAGTGGACATTCCTGGCGGTGTGGTGAATGGTTTTTGCGCGACTGCGGACGGAACGCTGTTTCTGTCCTCTGCCATAGATCAGTACCCGAGCCTGTATCTTGACAAAAAGAGGATCGTGGATTTCCAGGACGAGTCCACACAGAAAGGAGAGCTGTCCCCATACAAAGAATTCACGTTCAAGTCGAAAAACGGGTATAACATTCACAATAGCCTTGTGTACCCTGCCGGTTTTGAGCCGGGGAAAACCTATCCGTTGATTGTGTTTTACTACGGCGGCGTTGTTCCCTGCGGGTCGGTTTTTCACCCGACTTTCCAGTGGCTTTCCGGGAACGGCTACTTTGTCCTGTTGACGACACCCCGGGGTGCAGTGGGCCGGGGCGAGAAGTTTGCCGCAGAGCATGCAAACGAATGGGGAGAAAAGTCCGCGGCGGACCTGATCGAGGCGGCATCGTACACGGTGAAACATGAGCCCTCAGTGGACGGGGCACGAATGGGTGCCTACAGTGGCAGCTACGGTGGGTTCCTGGCCATGTCCCTGGCTACAAAAACCACGCTGTTCAAAGCGTTGATTTCAGAATATGGCATCAGCAATATAACTTCTTACTGGGGCGCCGGTTACTGGGGCTACCTCTATGGCATGTCAGCGCTTGCGGGTTCATATCCCTGGAACGCCCGTAACGTATTTGTTGACAAATCCCCTCTCTTCCATGCGGACAAAGTGAAAACACCGCTTCTGCTGATGCACGGGGACGCGGACACCAACGTACCTGTTGTGGAGTCGGACCAGATGTATACCGCCTTGAAAGTTCTGGGAAAGAAAACGGCCTATGTGCGCTTCTTCGGGGAAAATCACGGAATGAAAGGAAAGTTCTCCAATTGGATAGCCCAGGAGGAATTTGTGATGGCCTGGTTTGACAACTACCTGAAAAATGAACCTGCCCATTGGAACTATCTTTTGAAAGAAACGGAAGTGAAGCCTGAACATGAACCATTCAAGGACTATTTTTTCTATGGAGAGAAAGCCCATGACAAAGATTAAGACAGCCGTAATTGGTACTGGCCATCTGGGCGGATTCCATGCCCGGGTACTCAGTGTGCTGAAGAATTGTGAATTCGTATGCGTGGTTGACGTGGATGAGGACCGCGGTCGTGAAATCGCGGCAAAATACAATGTCCCGTATGTGCAGGATTTCCGAGGCATTGCGGGTGAAGTGGATGCGGTAACCATTGCAACCCCAACGGTTTATCATTTTGCCGTAGCCCGGTTTTTCATTGAAAACGGGATCCATGTGATGGTTGAAAAACCCATTACATCAAACGTAGACGAAGCGGAACAACTGGTTGAAATGGCCAAACAGCGGAATGTGAAACTTCAGGTCGGACAGATTGAACGGTTCAACCGGGCGTTCATCGCTTTGAAAGCAAATGTAAACACTCCCTGGATGATTCGAACCAACCGCTACTCCCCCTTTACAGGGAGAAGCACGGATATTGACGTGGTGCTGGACCTGATGATTCACGACATGGACCTGGTCTTCGCGCTGGACGATTCCCCTGTCAAGCGAATTACCGTAAAAGGCACAAAAGTGGTGACTGACAAAACTGACATCGCCTTCGCAATGGTGGAGCTTGAATCCGGTTGCATTGCGGAATTAAACGTCAGCCGGGTAGCGTCAGAACGGGAACGGAGCCTCCGGGTCTTTGATGGAGATAACAACACCTACTACAGCGCTGATTTGAATAACCGAAAGCTGAAGAAGATGTTTTTTCGGGACAAGAAGATTGTAAACCACCCGGTTCATGTGGAAGATCGGGACCAGTTGGAAGCGGAGATCGGCTCGTTTCTCGACAGCATCATTTCGGACCGGCCGGTAGAAGTGTCCGGGGAAGATGGTCTCAAAGCGCTTCTCTATACAAAAATCGTTTCAGATATGGCTGTTTCCAGGAAATGCTTCACCGAATTCTAAGAGAGGTCGTCGGAAAATCACTGGCACCTGCTTTGGATTGCCTTGTCAGCCGGGACGGAAAAATTGTATTCCGGGAACGCTTTCCTGCCGATGGGCAGCCATCGCTGTTTGATGCGGCATCCCTGACCAAGCCCCTTTTAACCTATCCCCTCGTTCGAAACCGGCTGGGGCATTTGGAAACGCCCATAAATGAAATCATTCCGGAAGCCGAAATTCCTGCAACTCTTACTGAACTGTTGAGCCACAAGGCCGGATTGCGGCCCTGGCTGCCTCTCTACCTGTTTGAGGAAACGTATCTGGAGTCTATCCACCGACTGGGATCCGATCCCGCAGGGAAAACCGGGAATCCGGTCTACTCCTGCCTGGGGTACATTCTGCTGTCCCGTGCCCTGGAGAAGATGACGGGAAAGCCGTTTTCGGAAATTGTCCAGGAATTCCTGACTGACTTCCCCGGCTGCGAAGTCAACCCGGGTCCCCGATCGGACGTGGCCCCCACGGAGCATGGCAATCAATATGAATTGAAGCTGGTAGCGGATTTCATACCGTATCCGGACCCTTCCCGCTTTCGGCTGGATCGGGATATTCACGGGGAAACCCACGATCTCAACGCCTTTTACGACGGAGGGATATCCGGTAATTCCGGACTTTTTGCCACCGCAACAGGGGCAATGGCACTGTTACAGGGTCTTCTGGAAATGGAAGATTGCGATATGCCAATGATGAAAGGTCCTGGATATCGGTATCATCTGGGATTCACCGGCACCGGCATTGCCTTTTCCGAAGACCGCCGGACAGCGGTAGTCTTCCTTTCCAACCGTGTGCACCCTGAAGTGGGTCCCGGAGACTTCAGCGCAGTACGGCACAGGATATTCAAGACTGCCATGGAGATGTTTGCGTGAAGCGGGAAGTTTCCCTGATTGAAGCTTTTTTTATGGCACTCATTGCCCTGTTGATTCTGTTTGTGACAGCGGACCGAACCATGTTCCGGGCCATGCGGCTGGAATTTCAACCCGACCTTCAGGTCAGCGCGAAAAAAAACAAATCCATTAAATTCACCTTTGTAGATCTTCCCGATGACAAAGAGTCACCGAATCCCACCGCCAAGCTATATTCTGACATCAGCCGGAAAGCCGCCGGCGGTTCCGGTGCGCCATCGCGGAAAGCGTTGTCCAAAGGAAACTCCGCATCAGTGGTGATGCGCAAGGGAACAAGAGTCAATCAACCGGAAATGAAACAGCGTCCGGCCCCGGCTTCCGATGCAAAGCAGATGTCAGAAAAAAAGGAACAGGGAGAAACCGGGCTGGAACAGGCAGGGAAATCCGGTAAAGCCAGCAAGGCAAAGCCGCTGGTGGATGTGAACAAGATGTTTTCCGCAACAAACCCGGAAATATACGACAGCAAAAATGGCGGACTGACAATACCGGGCAATTTTTCCATTGATACCCAGGGATTTGACCTTGGCCCCTACGCAAAAAAGGTGCAACAGATTGTGCGGGCCAACTGGAAGGTGCCGGAAGTGGCGCGGAATCTCTACCTCAAGGGGCGGGTGGTCATTGAGTTTGATATCCTGAAGGACGGTACCATTCAGAACATTGGAATCCTGAAGAAGACCGGCGTTGACCCGCTGGACATGTCGTCCGAGTTTGCCATTAAATACTCCAATCCATTTCCACCCTTGCCCGATTTCATTAAGCAGGATAAAATTCATGTGAAGTGGTCGTTCTACTATAATGAATGGCCAAAGGATTGAACTGGATGAAACAACACCTGTTGGCTGTGTTTCAAAAACTGGGCCATATTTTCAACAACTTCTATAAAAAGAATGTATTTACACTGGCGGCTGCGGTTTCCTACTACGCTTTTCTTGCCATATTCCCCTTCTTCATCCTCCTGATCTATATCTCCACAATGTTGTTTCAGGAGAGCGTGTCTCTTCTGAAGCTGGAGCAATACCTTAAACTTTTCCCCCCCACCATATCCCAGGCCGTAATCGGCAACGTGGATAGCATCATCAGCAGTGGACAGGTGTTTTCCGCCATCAGCGCCATTGCGGTGTTTTACTTTGCGTTTCGGGTGTTCACGGTTATGGAACAGGCACTGAGCATTATTTTTGAGACCCATGAGACCCGAAGCACCTGGAAAGCCACACTGAAATCCTTTGTATTTTTTCTGGTAACCGGCTTCGTCCTTCTCCTGCTCTCCTTCTCCGGTTCCACTTTCTTTATCATCAGCAAAAAACTGGAAACACTGCCCTTTGTCAACGGATACATCGTCATCCTGTTGAGTCAGATCGTTCTGGAAACCATCTTTTTTGCGCTGTCCTATAAATACATGAGCCACATGCGTCTCCCCTTCCGGAAAGCACTCACCGGGGGATTTATTGCCACCCTGATCTGGGAAATCCTGAAACACATCTTCGGTCTTTACATCGTGTCCATTAAGCTCTACTCCCTGGTCTACGGCTCCATCGGCTCTTTGATTTTACTGATGTTGTGGATTTACTACTCGATTCTGATTTACCTCTTCGGTGCCGAAGTAGCGAAAGATATGTAATCGCCGCCGCAGGCGCGGACGGGTAGGAGTTGGCTCAGCGTGATGCGTGATGAGTGATGGGTTGGGAAAAGACGGGAAAGGGCTATTTCCCGGTCTTATTTTCTATTCTGACGCCCACGCCCACTCGCAACGCCCACGGGGAAAGGATTGACTGAATAATGATCAAGAAAACGGGAGGGAATATGGCTGAGAATACAGTGGAAGAACCCAGGGGGAAATTGATTCTTCGGACCCTGGCGATGCCGGCGGACACAAATTCCAAAGGGGACATATTTGGTGGCTGGATCATGTCCCAGATGGATATTGCAGGGGGCATATTGTCGCAGGAAATTGCCAAGTCCCGCATGGTTACGGTGGCTGTGGATTCAATGAAATTTATTCACCCGGTGCTGGTGGGAGATGTTGTCGGTTGCTATGGCTCAGTTGTTCGGATCGGCAACACATCCATCACCCTCGAACTGGAGGTATGGGTACAGTCCGTCGGCTGCCAGGAAGACGGAGATTCCCGAAGTCTCAAAGTTACTGAAGCGGCATTTACCTACGTAGCCATTGACAAAAATGGAAAGAAGAAGTCCATCGTCAAAACATGAAGTGAAGAAGTGATGGGTGATGAGCGGGAAAAATATCCAACTCCTTGATTCTTCCAGGCCCCACTCCAACCCCCACTTAGCCTTAACCTTGTCTTTTATTTAACCTGGGCGCCCCTGGCGCCGCTTTGACCCACAATCCACGAGTCATGGGTTCCGATCAAACCCAGTTCCGAACTTGACATTGACAAACAAACGATTCACCACTATATTAAGTGTATACACCGAAGAAAGAGGTGAATATGCTGGAAAAACTATTTGGAAATAGAACGGTGGAACGGGTGTTGCTGTTTGTGTATACCTACGGCGAAGGGTACGCCCAGGAAATTGCGGACACCTTCAATATTTCCCTCAGTGCAGTTCAACGACAGTTGGAACGCCTTGAGGTTGGAGGAATTCTCGTAAATCAACTGAAAGGGAGAACCCGGGTGTTCACCTGGAATCCCCGGTGGCCCTTCCTGAGTGAATTAAAGGCCCTTTTAAAAAAAGCACTGGCCTATCTCCCTGAATCACAACAGGAACAGTATTTCCGCCGCCGCACCCGGCCCCGCCGGACAGGTAAGCCCCTATGACCGTCATACGGCCCGGCATGTCCATCCGGAAGCTCGCGCTGGCGGTATCAACCGTTTTACTGGAAGCTGGAATTGACCTGGTATTGACAGGAGGAGCGGTTGTTTCCATTTACACGGAAAACCGATATCAGTCATATGACCTTGATTTCATTTCCCATTCGGACCACAAAAAAATCTCGGAAGCACTGTCAGGAATTGGATTTCATGCCAAAGGAAGACATTTTGTCCATCCGGATACGGATTTCTTTGTGGAATTCCCGCCACCTCCCCTCGCAATTGGAAACCGGCCGGTTCAAAAAGTTCATGAAATTAATGAGAATAACCAGACCCTCAAGCTGCTGACGCCGACCCAGAGCGTAATGGACCGGCTTACCGCCTACTATTTCTGGAATGACCGCCAATCTCTTGAACAGGCAGTTTTAATCAGCAAGAATCAGGAACTGGATTTTGATGAAATTAAGAAATGGTCCATTGAGGAAGGTGCGACGGAAAAATTCAATGATTTTTTTGCCCGTGCTACCGGTGAATGAGGAGGAGGATCAAACCCGGTCCCGTATTTGACAAAATAGCCGATCAATTTTTCTCCAGCATATTCAGTCTTCTTTCTTTTCCCAACTATCCACAATTCACCATCCACAGCCCGAAGGGCCACTCAACCTCAGCCTTGTCTTTTACTTAACCTGGCCGCCCCCGGCGGCCGAATCAGACGCCTCAGGTGCCGCCTTCGAAGCCAATGGAAACATGGCCTTCATTTACGATGACGGGAACCCGGCGGATGCCGCCGCAGAGTTTCAGCATTTCGGTGAGCTTTTCAGGTTTTTGTTTGACGTTATGGTAAATCGCATCCGGGTACGCCGACCTGGCGCCGTCGGTATGCTCTCATCCATGCTTTCCGTAGATCGTGATTTCTGCCATTTTTGCCTCCTGCGAAATATGAGTTCTCAAACAGTATACCATTTCATGGAGAGTGAAGTGTGATGAGTGATGGGTGACAAAAGAAAAATCAGAGTCAGAAGAATCAGGAGCTTATCCTTTCCCTGCCTCTCATCACCCTTCCCGGAGTGGGCGTTGCGAGTGGGCGTGGGGCGGCAGAATAGAAAATAAGACCGGGAAATAGCCCTTCCCCGTCTTTTCCCTTTCTTTACTTGCACACGCACATTCACTCACACTGCCGCGAAGCGGCATCCCTTTCCGGTCAGAACACAGAACACTGAAAACAGAATACCTCCCCCAACCGGCTGGGACAGGCCGGAAGGGAAATTCAGATTTCTGTCAACCATTTCCCCTCCTGGTTCGTACTATAGGTGTAGCACAAGGGAGGGGAAAGATGGGAAGTAAAATTCGAAACACATTTTTGATTTTGATTGCATTGGCATTCACAGCTTGCCCGCAGTTGAGTGTGAGCCATGTGGATGGGTTTCCTCACGAGGCATTTCAGACGGCAAAACAGCAGATTGCGTCTATTGCCAATAGAAACCCGAATCGGAGTGGCGAGGCAACGGAGATGCACCTTCTTGTGTTTGATGGTGAGGATGGAGACCTGGTGCGGATCGTTATGCCATTGACTGTGGTGGAGTGGGGCGTGGATATCGCGAAGGCGAACGTGGATTCAGATGACTTTGAAGGTCAGTTGAATCCTTTGGAACATATGTCGCCGCAGGATTTGAGGAAACTGGGGCCAGGACTTCTAGTCCAGGTGGATGATGAAAACGAGGATTCTCACGTATTGATCTGGTTGAGTTAGTCCGGGTTATCGCCGGCGGAGGTGAGGTTGAAGAAACGCCCGGGCAATCTCTCTATCCTGGGAGACCGGGAAGAACGGGAACGATTTCATAGGTTGTTTGTGGAGCATCGCGATGCGGTATTCAGAATGGCGTATGCCATCCTGAGGAACCGGGAGGAAGCAATGGACATCTTGCAGGACACATATCTGAAAGCAATAGAGAAGGGCGGCCAGCTCAAGAAGTCACCTTCGGTGAAGGGCTGGCTCTTGAAAGTAGCCCGGAACCTGTCCATTGACCGGTATCGGCGAAAGAAGTCAGTTCCCCTGGAGACGGCGGAATTCCTTCAGGCCTCTGAATTCACCGGGGAGGGCCAGTCCAGCGCCATGAGCCTGGATCTGAAAGATGTGATCCGGGAAGTTTTCCCTGATCTTCCGCCCCGCGAACAGGAAGTTTTCGCGTTGAGATATTACGAGGATATGACATTTCGGGAAATTTCGGTTTCTCTGGGAGTTACAGAAGGGACAGTCAAAACCTTGCATCATCGGGTACTCACCCGAATCCGTGCACTGGTGGCAGGAAAATGGGGGCAATGATGAAATCATGCAATTGGATCAGAAAACGGCTTTCGGCTTTTGTGGCAGGCGATCTCAATCCTGAAGTCCTGCGCACGGTGGAACAGCACCTGGATCATTGCCCCGATTGCTGCCTCGAAATAGAGCTGGCTCATCGGATTCTAAAAGAGACTCAGGTTTTGAAAGTGGAAGGTGAGGCGGCCATGAAGGGCATCAACTGGGAAGCTATGAAACCCCGGATTCTGGCAACCGCCAGTTCACAGCAGGGATTGAGGAATCGTTCACCCTTCTTATCCGTACTTGTCCAGGGGGCAATGGTGGCATGTGTGTTGATTCCGATTCTGATGGTCATCATCCATACTGTCCCGGGCCCGGTGGCACCACGGGAAATAAGATTGTCCAGTGCCACTCTGGAACAGATGGAGACCAATGTGGCTCGTGATGAGGTACGGCAGATGCTCTCAAAAAGCCGCCTGGTGCTGTCTGATTTCATGGAGCAGTGCCCGGGTCAAAGTGAAGGGTCGTTTTCATGGCAGTCGGACCAGGATGTACGGAAGCTGATGGCAAGAAATCGGATTCTGAGAAGGGATCTGGATAGGGCCAAACTTCAAAATGCACGGGGCTTGTGCCGCAAGCTGGACATGGTATTCAGTGAGATGGCATCAGTCAGCAGAAATGACGGTTGCAGGGATGTTACAAGGCTGCAGGATTTGCTACGCCGGGAACATATTTTTCTGAAAATCCGGTTGGTTGAAGAAGAGCTCAAACGGAGCGGGGGAGAAGCATGAAGAAAATACTGGGAATTGTGACCATGCTGTTGTGGGCCGGGACACTGCCATTAATAGCGGGGAACCCTTCACTGGAACGGGCAAAGGTGATGTTGTTTGACCAGAAGTGGCAGAGTGCGCTGGTAGAGCTGGATAAGTGTCGGGCATCAAACCCGGATGGAAAAGATGCACTTCAGGCAATATTTTACAGGGGCACCTGCCTGAAGGAACTGGACCGGACGTCGGAGGCTGTGGCAGCATTCCAGCAATTTCTCGCGGTGTCCGAAAATGCGGCCCTCAGGGAAGAAGCTGAAATCAACATGGTGGATCTCAACGTGGAATTGTTGAAACGAAAGGATAAACTGGCACCAACCCGGTTAAAACAGGCCCTTTCGTCCAAAGACAAGTCGGTGCGGTACTATGCGGCATTCAAACTCTCTTACCTGAATGATAAGTCCCTTTCGAGGGAAGGCATTCCGGTATTGAAAGGCATTGTAAACGCCGAATCCGACAATGAGCTGCGGGAGCGGGCAAAGCTGGCACTGTTCAGGATTGACCCCCGGAGTCTGGAGAACATGAATAAAACAGACCGGACAAGGGGGCGAATGTTGAGAATCCGGGTCGTGGACAAGCATGTTGCAAAGGGCCAGAATCCGGAGCGGGTTTCCATTTCAATTCCATTGTCCCTGGCCACGCTGGCGCTGACAGCACTACCGGATTCGGAAAAGAAGCGTCTGGCAGCAGAGGGATACAATCTGGATACGATTATCCAGACCCTTATCAAGACGCGGGAAGTCGTTCGTATTGAAGACAGAGAGGCAACGATCCGTATCTGGATCGATTAAATAACAATCTACCAATTGCAAGGAGGTACAAAATGAAGAAACTGGCACTGGTTCTGGTGGTCATGCTGGGGATCGCGCCGGCGGTGATGGGCGCCGCAGCGGATGATTACAAGGTAATCAAGAAAGTAGTGAAGCCCGGCACAACAACCGTGAAAACAATGGATGAAGTGAAGTGGTTCAAGGTGGAAGTAACCGATATAAAGACCGGCAAGATCAAAGTACGGGTTACGCTCCCGATCTCATTGATTGATGTCGTCTCCAGTTGGTGCCCCAAAGATGGTCTGGAAGTGGACAAAGGGATGAAAATCAACCTGAAACAGCTGGTGCAGGAGTTGAAAAAGGTTGGTCCCCTGGCCATTGTGGAAGCCTACGACGATAACGAAAAGGTAAAGGTCTGGGTCGAGTAACTTCAGAAGGCGTATTCTGTGTTCTGATTGGACAAAGATAAGAGATCATGTTGTTTTCGGGTCTCTTCTCTTTTTCATTTCCCTTCCCGTCCCTCAGAACACAGAACACTTCTTTTTAATCATCCACTCCTCTCATGACGTCGATGAATTCGGACCATTCCATGGCGGGCCAGCTTTCCGCAGTGACTGCGCCGTTGGCACGGGTAAGCATGGAAACTTTGGTCGCGGTTTCTACACTGTCCGCTTCATAGATATCCATAAAATCATAGGGCCCCAGCAGGGCCAGGTGGGAAATCCACCTTACGTCGGGGCAGAGACTGTCCACCTTCTTTTTCCATTCTTTTCCGATGGCTTCCCGGCGCTTGATGTCGCCACATATTTCCGGCGTCAGTTTCGTCATCAAAACAAATAAACCCATTTTGCCCTCCTTTTCTTTGTCTGCGTGGATAATACAAAGAAAATATAGGTCCCTTCGGGGAATTTGTCCACGGGGGTGAAGGCAGTTTTCCCTTTTCCTAAAAAGAAGGCAGAATGTTCAGGTACTCAGTCCTGATCCTTACCACTCAGGCTGCGTTTGATGACAACGAAGGTGATGTCGTCTTTTGGCAGGGCGAATGAAAGGAGCTCTTTTCCCAGTATGCGCACAATTTCGTGTGGTCTCTCATTCTTGGCTTCCCGGAGCACATCTTCCAGACGGAAGTCCTCAAATCGCTGACCGGCTTCGTTTTCATG